>NZ_JBMNDO010000003.1:0-172169 GCF_052542855.1 Streptomyces sp. SAS_281 | reverse complement strand
TACGCACTGCGCGGCAGCGCCGAGATGACCGACTTCTGCCGGGAGCACTCCATCGCCCACGCGGTGACCGGCAAGCTGATCGTCGCCACGGACCGCGCCCGCGGTCGGCGCGTCGGCACATGTGCAGCCTGCGCTCATCGGGCTCCTGGACCGGCTCTCCAACACCCCCGCGCGCGTCATCACCGACCTGCACGAGACGCTGATGGAGAACAGCCTGGCACTGGCCCTGCTCGGCAGGTCGCCGGCCCGCCGCGGTCCGGAGGCGAGTCTCGTGTACCGGTGGTTCACCGACCCGCGGGCCCGCGAGACGCACCCGCCCGAGGACCACCCCCACCACTCCCGGGTGTTCGTGGCCGATCTCCAGGCGGCGGCGGCCCGGCGCGGCCGGGACGCGGAGGTCGCGAAGATGGTCGCCGCGCTGCGCCGGCGCAGTCAGGAGTTCGCGGACCTCTGGGACACCCACGACGTCGCGGTGCGCCGCATGGACCACAAGAGGATCGTCCACCCCATGCTCGGCGTCATCGAACTCGACTGCCACAACCTCCTCAGCGAGGACGGGCGGCAACGGCTGCTGTGGTTCACCGCCCCGCCCGGAAGCCCGGCGGCCGAGCAGCTGGAACTGCTGTCCGTCGTGGGGACCCAGGAGCTGACCGCCACGGAGGACGAGGCACCGGAGAGGCTGTCCGCGGCGGACTCGTGAGCGCGGCGGACTCGTGAGCGCGGCGGACTCGTGAGCGCGGCGGACTCGTGAGCGCGGCGGGCCGTGTGCGGCCCGTCCGCCCCGCCCCGCCTCGTAAAATCATGCAAGCGCGCTTGATTGTTCCCGTCCCTGCTGCCACGCTCGACGCGACGGCCGGCAGAGAAGGAGACCACGCGGATGAGCCCGCTCGCACCGCCCGCCCACGTACGCGGCGTCACCACCCTCACGCTCGACTCGCCCTCCCGCCGCAACGCCCTCAGCGCCGGGCTCGTCGCCGCGCTGGCGGACGCGCTGGACGGGTGCGCGGCCGACGAGTCCGTGCGGGCCGTCGTTCTCACCCACACCGGCACCACGTTCTGCGCGGGCGCCGATCTGCGCGCCCCGGCAGATCCGCACGACTTCGTCGCCCTGATGCGGCGGATCGTCGCGCTGCCGAAGCCCGTCGTCGCCCGGGTCACCGGGCACGTCCGGGCCGGCGGGCTCGGACTGCTCGCGGCGTGCGACATCTCCGTCGCCGGGTCCGGGGCGACCTTCGCGCTCACCGAGTCGCGGCTCGGGCTCGCGCCCGCCGTGATCTCGATGCCGCTGCTCCCGCGCGTCGACCCGCGCGCCGCCGCCCGGTACTTCCTGACCGGCGAGCGGTTCGACGTGGCGGAGGCCGAGCGCATCGGGCTGGTCACGCTGGCCGCCGAGGATGTGGACGACGCGCTCGTCCCCGTACTCGACGGGCTGCGGCGGGCCTCGCCGCAGGGGCTGGCGGAGTCCAAGGCGCTGGTCACGGCTACTGTGCTCCAGAGTTTCGACCAGCACGCCGACGACCTCATCGCCCGCTCCGCACGGCTCTTCGCCTCCGACGAGGCCCGGGAGGGGATGACGGCCTTCCTCGAACGACGGGACCCCGCATGGGCGTTGTGACACCGGGCGCCGGCCCGGGCCCCAAACAGGACCGCAGCCGCGCCACCCGCCGACGCCTCCTGGAGGCCGCGGTGGCCTGCCTCGCCGAACACGGCTGGGCCGGGTCCACCGTCGCCGTCGTCGCGGAACGGGCCGGGGTCTCGCGGGGCGCGGCCCAGCACCACTTCCCCACCCGCGAGGACCTGTTCACCGCCGCCGTCGAGTACGTCGCCGAGGAGCGCTCCGCCGCCCTGCGCGCCGTCCCCGACCAGGACCGCGCCGCCGTCGTCGCCGCCCTGGTCGACCTCTACACCGGCCCCCTCTTCCGCGCCGCCCTCCAGCTCTGGGTCGCCGCGTCCAACGAGGAGCAACTGCGCCCCCGCGTGACGGAGCTGGAGGCCCGGGTGGGCCGCGAGACCCACCGCATCGCCGTCCACCTCCTCCGTGCCGACGAGGCGGAACCCGGGGTGCGGGAGACCGTGCAGGGGCTGCTGGACATGGCCCGGGGGCTCGGCCTCGCCAACGTCCTCACCGACGACACCGCCCGCCGCCGCAAGGTGGTCGCCCAGTGGGCGGCGCTGCTCGACACGGCCCTGGGGCCTGTCTGACCGTTCCCGTCCGCCGGGCGTGGCCGGACACGCCCCGGGCCGAGCGTTCCCCGGCGGGAAACGGCTTGGTGACCGCGGGACGCCCGGATAGGGTCCGCACCATGACCAGCAGCGCCGCGCCCCCGTTCCCCGAGCACGTCGAACTCACGGGTGAGGGGCTCGTCCTGCGCGACTGGACCGAGGACGACCTCGACGCCATGCCGGAGCTGTTCGACCATCCGGACATCGCGTACTGGACGCCGATCGTCTCGCCCTTCGACGCGGAGGCCGCCCGCGCGCGGCTGGCGAAGGCCCGGCAGCTGCGGGCGGACGGCACGGCGGTCCTGCTCGCCATCACGCTCGACGGCGGCGCCCCGCTCGGCGAGGTCATGCTGCGCCGCGCCCCCGAGGGCACGGAGCTGGGTTACGCGGTCGGCCCCGCCCACCGCGGGCAGGGGCTCGCCGGGCGGGCGGTGCGGGTGATGGCCGCGTACGCGTTCGAGGAGCTGGGCGTCGACCGGGTCATCCTGGAACTGGAGGCGGAGAACGCGGCCAGCGTCGCCGTCGCCGCCGCGAGCGGCTTCCGGCTGCTCGGCGTACCGCTCATCGAGGGCGAGGAGAAGGGGCGGCCGTACGCCCTCCAGACCTGGGCGCTCGACCGGGCCTGAGTCCCCGGGGCCCCGCCCCTTCAGACCCCCGCCCCCTCCCGGGCCTCCGGGACCGGAAGCTCCGCCACCGCGTCCACCGGCTCGTCCAGCACCCGCAGGGAGCGGGTCAGGTGCAGGGCGGCCGCCAGCGCGGCCATCAGGACCATCAGGAACAGCACCGCGCCCTGCACCCCGAACCGGTCTCCCAGGAAGCCGGCGGCCAGCGGGCCCGTCCACTGCAGGGCCTGCATGCCGAAACGGCTCACGGCGGAGACCCGGCCGCTGTACTCGTCGGGGACGAGCCGGACCTCGTACGACTCCAGGATCACGTTCAGCGGGACCATCGCCGCCGTCGCCACGAGCAGCACCGCGCCGATCTGCCAGGGCTCGGGGACCAGCGCCACCACGGCGAACGACTCCACGAAGACCCAGGCGGAGACCAGCAGGGCGGTCCGGGCGCGGACCTTGGCCAGCAGGAGCGGGCCGATCACCGCGCCGACGACCCCGCCGACCAGGGCCGTCGCGTTGACGAAGCCGATGGTCTGCGGGTCGCCGCCCCGGTGCTTCACGAGGGCGATCAGCAGCAGGAAGAAGCCCTGGGCCACCGCGTTGAGCAGCGCCACCCAGATCACCGTGAACCGCAGATAGGCGTGGTCGCGGACGAAGCGGTAACCGGCCGCCACGTCCCGGCCGATGCCGGGGCGCTCCGCCCCCGGTTCGCGGTCCGGGCCGAGCGGGCGGCGGATGAGCGCGGCGCCCAGGGACGCGAAGAGGAACGACACCGCGTCCGCCAGGAAGGGCGCCCAGCGCGCCGCCGAGAACAGCAGCCCGCCCAGCGGGGCGCCGATGACCCGGGCCGCCATGTCCCGGCCCATCGAGCGGGCGGTGGCCTCCCCGATCTGCTCCTTCGGCACGATCCGGCGCAGGGAGGGGATCGTCGAGCCCGAGGTGATCCCGGACGCGGCGCCGGCCACGCAGGCCAGGGCGGACAGCAGCCACAGCGCGAACTCGCCCCGGTGGACGGCGTACGCGACCGCGCCGAGCGCCGCCGCCTGCACCAGGGGGCCGGTGATCAGGATGAGCCGGCGGGAGACGCGGTCCGCGAGCGCGCCGCCGACGAGCGTGGTCGCGAGGGTGCCGACCATCGCGGCGGCGGTGATCACCCCGGCCCGGGCGACCGATCCGGTGGCGTACAGGATCAGCAGCGGGAAGGCGATGTTCGAGACGCTGGTGCCGAGCGCGGAGAGGCCGTGCCCCGCCCACCAGCCGACGTAGTCCCGGTTGCGCCACAGCGAGACCCGGGCGCCGGCGGGCGGATCGCCCTGGGGCGGCCCCGTCTCCGTACCGTCACGTCGCATGCCCTGGGGTTCCTTTCGGCGGCGGGGGTTCGCGCACGGGCCGATCCGCCGGACGGGCCCCTGGTCCCCTTCGATGCTGCCGGGGCCGAACACCGCCGACCAGGCAACGAACCGGCAGTACCGGGCCGTTCGGCGCGTGCCGTCAGTTGCCGGGTGCCTGCCTGGAAGCGGTTCCCGGGCGTTGGCAGGATCACCGGGGACCGGCCCCCGGCCCGCTCCGGCAGACGTACAGAGGAGACCCGCTATGCCCGCCAGCTCCGGCCCCCACGCCGTCGTCCCGCTCGCGGCGACCGTCGCAGCGGAGGGGGTGGCGGCCGGTGACCCCGGCCGCCCGGAGCGGGACCGGGACGCGGCGGGGCGGGGGCTGCCCGAGATCCGGGCGGCCGTCGCCGCCGCGCTCGGCGGGGTCACCGGGCTGCCGGCCGACGACGTGCCGTGGGACACCGGACTGACCGCGCTGGGCGTGACCTCGCTGGAGATCGGCCGGATCTGCGCCCGGCTCGGCGACGCGCTCGGGCGGCCGGTGCCGATCTCGCAGATCTACCGGCAGCGGACCGCCGCCGGGCTCGCGGAGTGGATCCACGCCACGGACGGGCTGCCGCACGCGGCACCCGGCGGGGACGCGGAGGCCGGTGACGACGCACGCGCCCCGCTGTCGCCGACGCAGACCTTCATGTTCATGAAGCACGTCTTCAAGCCCGACGACCTGTCGCTGCACTCGGTGCGCTGCTGGCGCATCGAGGGCCGCCCCGACCGGGCCGCGCTGGCCGCCGCCGTGGAGTACCTGCACCGCCGGCACCGCTATCTGAGCGCCGAATACCTCTTCCAGGAACAGCCCTACGTACGCCCCGCCGAGCTGCCCGTCCCGCCGCTCGGCGCGTTCCTCGCGGACACCGAGGAGGAGGCGAAGGACGTCTTGGCCCGCGAACTGGCCAAGCCCTTCCGGCTGGTGCGCGGCGACGTGTGGCGGCCGGTCTTCGTGGCGGTGCGCCAGGCGCACGTCACCCTCTTCGGGTACGCCGTCCACCACGTGGCGTTCGACGGCGGTTCGTCCGAGGTCCTGGCGCACGACCTGTCGGCCGCCTACAACGCGTACGCCGAGGGCCGGACCCCCGACCTGGAGCCCGCCCCCGGGCCGCGCGAGGTGGCCGAGGCGCTGGAGGCGCACCTGCCGTACGTGGACCTCGACGCCCAGCGCGAGTACTGGCGGCGCACGATCAACGGCATGACCCCGCTGGAGTACCCGGGCGGTGCGGAGGCGCCGCGCGGGACGCCCTGCCGGATGATCGACCTGCCACTGCCCGCCGGGCTCGCCGACGGCGTCAAGGGGCTGGCGGAGCTCCACGGGGTCAGCCCGTTCGCCGTGTACCTGAGCGCGTACGGGCAGGCCATGGCGGAGCTCATCGGCGATCACGACTTCGGTGTCGGCACGCCCGTCAACCGGCGCGGCAACAGCGTTCTCAGCCGGGCCGCGGGCTGCCTCATCGACATCCTGCCGCTGCGGCCCAGGACCGACCCGGGCGCCTCGCCCGCCGCGTCGATCGCCGCCACCGCCGCGGCCGTCGCGGAGGCGTTCTCGGCACAGGACCTGTCGATCTCGGAGATCGCCGGGCTCCAGCTGAAGACGGAGTCCACGGACCGCAACCGGATGTTCCAGACGATGTTCGTGCTCCAGGACAACGGCCTGGGCGAACTGGCCCTGAAGGGGCTGCCGTCCCAGTTCTTCCGGCCGCGCTACCCCGGGGTCTCCGGCGAGGTGCACGCGGAGGTCTGGCCGGCCGCCGGGACGCACGGGCGGCTGGTGATCGGCTACCACCCGGACCGGACGTCCGGCGCCTTCTGCGACCGGCTCGCCGAGGCCATGCTCGCCCGGCTCACCGGATACCTGGCCTGATCCGATGACGAAGCCCGGGGACAACCCGTGGATCGGCAGCCGGTTCGGGGCCGTGGACCGGCCGCGTACGCGGGTGGTCTGCCTGCCGCAGTCGGGCGCGGGGCCCGCCGCGTTCACCGCCTGGCGGCCGCATCTGCCGCCCGGCGTCGAGATCGCCACCGTGACGCTGCCCGGCCGCGGCCCCCGGACCACCGAGCCGCTGCCCCCGGACCCGGACACCGTGACGCGCCGGCTGCTCGACGGTCTGCTCCCCGAATTCGACGTGCCGTACGTCCTGTTCGGTCACAGCCTGGGCGCGCTGCTGGCCCACGCGGTGACCGTGCGGGCCGCCCGGGAGGGGGTGCCCGCACCGGCCGCGCTCGTCGTGTCCGGGTCGCGGGCGCCGCACACCCCGCCCGGCGCTTCGGTCGCGGAGTACGACGACCGGGGCCTGGCCGACTGGCTGACCCGGATCGGCGGGCTGCCGCCGGAGCTGCTGCGCCACAACGCGTACGCCGCGTACGTGTTCCGCACGGTCCGCGCCGACCTGGCGCTGGCCGAGCGGATCGTGACCGCCGGGCCGGTACGGGTCGGCTGCCCGCTCCATGTGTTCGGAGGGGTGGACGACACGCTCGCACCGCCCGCCCTGATCGAGGAGTGGCGCGCCTGCGCCGGCGGCGGGCACAGCACGACGCTGCTGCCCGGCGGGCACGGCTTCCCGCAGTCCGAACCGGCGGCGACCGTCGCCGCACTGGCCGGTGTCCTGCCGGCCCCCGTACCTCCACACCCACCACAGGAAGGACCGCCCCGGTGACCACGACCGAGCAGACCGAAGCCATCCGTACCCAGGTGAGGGCCTATCTGACCGAGGAACTGGCGACGCCCGTCGCCGACGACCTCAACATCTTCGGCGCGGGCCTCGCCAACTCGCTGTTCACCATCCAGCTCGTGACCTACGTGGAGCGCGCGTTCGGCGTCCAGGTCGGCACCGACGAGCTGGACGAAGTGCACTTCTGCTCCGTCGACGCGATCACCGCGTTCGTGGCCGCCAAGCCGTCGCGCTCCGCCGCCTGACCACCCCGCCCGCCCTCTCCTGCCGGAGGCTCCACGTGAAGCCGTCGCCCCTCGAAGCGGCCCTGCCCCTGTCGCCGTTGCAGGAAGGGATGCTCTTCCACGCCCTGTACGACGAGGAGGGCGTCGACGTCTACACGATCCAGGTCGCCTTCGGGCTGAGCGGCGCGCTCGACGCGGACCGGCTGCGGGTCGCGTGCGGGGCGCTCCTGGAGCGGCATCCGGTGCTGCGGGCGGGCTTCCAGCAGCGGAAGACGGGCGAGCCCGTCCAGCTGGTACGGCGGCGGGCCGCGGTGCCCTGGACGGACCTCGACCTGCGCGCGCTCCCGGCGGACGAGCAGCGCGACCGGCTCGCCCGCTACCAGGCCGACGACCGGGCCCGGGGCTTCGACATGGGCCGCCCGCCGCTGATCCGCTTCACCCTGGCCCGGCTCGCCGACGACGAGCACGTCATGGTGCTGACGTACCATCACATCCTGCTCGACGCCTGGTCGTTCCAGATCGTGCTGCGCGACCTGCTGGTGCTGTACGCGGCCGGGGGCGAGGGCGGGGCGCTGCCGCCCGCGGTCCCCTTCGCCCGGTACCTCTCCTGGCTCGCCGGGCAGGACCGGGCCGCGTCCGAGGACGCCTGGGCCGAGGCGCTGGCCGGGCTCGGGGAGCCCACCCTCGTCGCGCCCGGCGCCGACGCGGCCGGGGGCGCCGCGATGCCCCGCATGGCCGCCGCCGAGCTGACCGAGGAGACGACCGGGGCGCTCACCGCCGCCGCCCGCGCGGCCGGGCTCACCCTCAACTCCGTGGTGCTGGCCGCCTGGTCGCTGGTCCTCGGCGGGCTGACCGGGCGCTGGGACGTGGTCTTCGGGCAGACCGTGTCCGGCCGCCCGGCCGGGCTGGACGACGTCGAGGACATCGTCGGCCTGCTCATCAACGCCGCCCCGGTGCGGGTGCGGCTGGACCCGTACGAGGCGCTGGGGGCGCTGGCCGCCCGCATCCAGCGGGAGCAGTCGGCGCTCGAACCGCACCACCACGTGGGCCTCGCCGACGTCCAGCGGCGGGCCGGGCTCGGCGAACTCTTCGACACCTCCGTGGCGTTCGGGAACGCCCCGATGAGCTGGGACGACGTGCGCGCCCCGGCCGGCGGGCTGCGGCTGACCGCCGTCGAGGGCGACGGGTCGGCCGGCTCCACCCACTACCCGCTGAGCCTGATGGCCGTCCCCGGCAAGCGGCTGCGGCTTGAGGTCAACTACCGGCAGGACCTGTACGAGCGGGCCGAGGCCGTGAGCGTCGCCGCACGCGTCCGCCACCTCCTGGAGACCTGGCTCACCGCCCCGGACACCCCGGTGGGACGCGTCGCACTGCTCACCCCGGACGAGCGCGACCGGGTGCTGCGCACCTGGAACGACACCGCGCACCCGGTCGAGGACACCACCCTGCCCCGGATGTTCGCCGAGCAGGCGGCCCGTACGCCCGACGCCGTCGCCCTCGTCGCCGAGGACGCCACGCTGACGTACGCCGAGACCGCCGAACGGGTCGGCGCCCTGGCCGCACGGCTGCGCGGGCACGGGGTCCGGCACGGCGACACCGTGGCCGTCGCGCTGCCCCGGTCGGCCGCCCTGGTCGTCGCCCTGCACGCGGTGCAGGCGGCGGGCGCCGCCTACGTGCCGGTCGACCCGGACCTGCCGGCCGAGCGGATCGGGTGGCTCCTGGAGGACGCCGCCCCCGCGCTGCTGCTCACCGGGACAGCGACGGCCGCCGCACTGCCGGAGACGGGAGTGCCGCGGCTGCTGCTGGACGTGCCGGAGGACCCGGTGGACGTCTCCGCCGCGCCGGACGGACCGCGGGGGGAGAGCGCGGCCTACGTCATCTTCACGTCCGGGTCGACCGGGCGGCCCAAGGGCGTCATGGTGCCGCACGCCGCCGTGGTCAACCGGCTGCGCTGGATGCAGGACCGCTATCCGATCGGGCCCGGGGACCGGGTGCTCCAGAAGACGCCGTGCGGGTTCGACGTCTCGGTCTGGGAGTTCTTCTGGCCCCTGCACACCGGCGCCACCCTGGTCGTGGCGCGCCCCGACGGCCACAAGGACCCGGCCTACCTGGCGGAGCTGATCCGGCGCGAGAACGTCTCCGTCGCCCACTTCGTCCCCTCGATGCTCCAGGTCTTCCTCCAGGAGCCGGCCGCCGCGCGGTGCACGGGGCTGCGGCGCGTCTTCTCCAGCGGCGAGGCGCTGCCCGTTGCCGCCCAGAACCGCTTCCTGGAACTCCTCGGGCCGGAGGGCGCCGAGCTGCACAACCTCTACGGGCCGACCGAGGCGGCCGTCGACGTCACGTACTGGCAGTGCCGCCCGGTCACCGGGGCCGGGTCCGTCCCCATCGGCCGGCCCGTCTGGAACACCCGCCTCCTGGTGCTCGACAAGGCGCTGCTCCCCGTCCCGCCCGGCGTGCCCGGCGAGCTGTACCTCGCGGGCGCGCAGCTCGCCCACGGCTACGCGCACCGGCCCGTCCTCACCGCCGAGCGCTTCGTCGCCGACCCCTGCGGGGAGCCCGGCACCCGCATGTACCGCACCGGTGACGTGGTGCGCTGGACGGCCGACGGGGTCCTGGAATACCTGGGCCGCAGCGACGACCAGGTCAAGATCCGGGGCCTGCGCGTCGAGCTCGGCGAGATCGACACCGTGCTGGCGGGACACGCGTCCGTGGGGCAGGTCGCGACCGTCGTCCGCGAGGACCAGCCGGGGGTGAAGCGCCTGGTGGCGTACGTGGTGCCGGCGGGGACACCCGAGGTGGACCCGGCCGCGCTCACCGAGTACGCCGCCGGGGCCCTGCCCGAGTACATGGTGCCCGGAGCCGTCGTCCGGCTGGACCGGCTGCCGCTGACGCCGAACGGCAAGCTGGACCGCCGGGCGCTGCCCGCCCCCGCCGCCGCGGCCGGCTCCGGCGGGCGGGAGCCCTCGGGCCACGCCGAGGAGACCCTGTGCGCGCTGTTCGCCGAGGTGCTGGGCGTCGCGGACCCCGGGGTCGACGACAGCTTCTTCGATCTCGGCGGCGACTCGATCGTCTCCATCCAACTGGTCGCCCGCGCCCGCAAGTCGGGCCTGGTGATCACCCCGAAGGACGTCTTCACGCACCGGACCGTCGCCGCCCTCGCCCGGGTCGCCCGGACGGTCGCCGACCGCCCGGCCGAGCACCCGGACGCGGGCACGGGCCCGCTCGGGCCCACCCCGGTCATGCACTGGCTCCGCGAGCGCGGCGGCCCCTCCGACGGCTTCCACCAGTCCGTCCTGGTCCGCGTCCCGCACCTGGGCACGACCGGCCGGCTGGTCCGGGCGGTCCAGCGGCTCCTGGACCGGCACGACGCGCTCCGCATGCGCCGCCTCACCACCGGACCGGGCGGCCGGGAGTGGTCCCTCGACATCGCCGCGCCCGGCACGGTCCGCGCCGAGGACCTGGTGCGCCGCCGCGAGGTCACCGGGCTGGACCCGGACGCGCTGCGGGCCGCCGTCGCCGAGGAGTCCGCCGCCGCGCGCGACCGGCTCGACCCGGCCGCGCGCCGCATGGCCGAGGCGGTCTGGTTCGACGCGGGCCCCGGCGCGGACGGCCGCCTCCTGCTCACCGTGCACCACCTCGCCGTGGACGGCGTCTCCTGGCGCGTCCTGCTCCCGGACCTGCACCGGGCGTGGAAGAGCGCCGACGACGACGGCGGTACGGCGGAACTCGACCCCGTCCACACCTCGTTGCGCACCTGGTCCGACCGGCTGCACACGGCCGCCCGCGAGCCCTGGCACACGGACCGGCTGCCGCTCTGGGAGGACGTCCTGTCGGGCGGCGACCCCGCCCTCGCGGCCCGCCCGCTCGACCCCGGGCGCGATGTGTACGGGACCGCCCGTTCGCTCACCCTGACCCTGCCGGCCGCGTACACCGAACCGCTGCTGACCAGCGTGCCCGCCGCCTTCCGGGCCGGGGTCGACGACATCCTGCTCACCGCGCTCGCCCTGGCCGTCGGGTCCTGGCGCCGGGCGCGCGGGACGGACGGCGCGGGCGGGGTGCTCGTGGACCTGGAGGGGCACGGGCGCGAGGAGATCGCGGACGGCCTCGACCTGTCGCGTACCGCCGGGTGGTTCACCAGCCTCTACCCCGTACGGATCGACCCCGGCTCCGATGGCCCGAACCGGGCGGTGAAGCGGGTCAAGGAGCAGCTGCGGGCGATCCCGGACCACGGCATCGGCTACGGGCTGCTGCGCCACCTCAACCCGGACACGGCGGGCCGGCTCGCCGCCTACGCGCCCCCGCAGATCGGGTTCAACTACCTGGGGCGGATCTCCGGGCCCGGCGAGGGCGTGTGGGACATCGCGGCCGAGGCGGACGCCGTGGTGCCCGGGACCGACGACGGGCTGCCCATGCCGCACGTCATCGAGGTCAACGCCGCCACCCACGACCTGCCCGACGGACCCCGCCTCACCGCGACCTGGTCCTGGCCCGGCGCCCTGCTCACCGAGGCCGACGCGGCGGAGCTGGGCGAGGCGTGGTTCGCCGCCCTGCGCGACCTCGTCGCCCACACCGCGCGGCCCGGAGCGGGCGGCCTCACCCCCTCCGACGTACCGCTGGTGGACATCGGGCAGGACGAGCTGGAAGCCCTGGAGGCCACCTGGCCCGCGGGCCCGCCCGCCGGACTGCTGCCCGCGACGCCGCTCCAGGAGGGGCTGCTGCACCACGCCCGGTACGACAGCGGGGCCGCCGACGTCTACCACGTCCAGCTCGTCGCCGAACTCGAAGGCGCCCTCGACACCGCCGCCCTGCGCCGCGCCTGCCAGGCCCTCACCGACCGGCACGAGGCCCTGCGCACCGGCTTCCCGCTCCTGGACTCCGGCGAACCCGTCCAGGCCGTCGCCGGACGCGTCGAAGTGCCCTGGACCGAGCTGGACCTGAGCCGCCCCGACGGGTCGTCGCCGCGCCCCCGCCTGGACGCCTTCCTGACCCGCGACCGGCGGGCCCGGTTCGCCATGGACCGCCCGCCGCTGGTGCGCTTCACGCTGCTCAGGACGGGCCCGGACCGGCACGCCCTGGTCTTCACCAGCCACCACATCCTGACCGACGGCTGGTCCACCTCGGTGCTGCTGCGCGACCTGTTCACGCTGTACCTGAGCGGCGGCGACCCCGCCGCGCTGCCCCGGCCCGTCCCCGCCCGGGAGTACGCCGCCTGGCTGGCGGGACGGGACCGCGAGACCGCCCGCGAGGCGTGGCGCACCGCGCTCAAGGGCCTGCCCGGGCCCTCCCTGATCGCCCCCGGCCACGACACCGGCACCCTGACCACGCTCCCCGAGCGCGTCACCGCCGAACTGCCGCAGGACCTCACCGCCGCGCTCACCGCCGCCGCCCGCACGGCCGGGGTCACCCCGAACACCGTGGTCCAGGGCGCCTGGGGGCTGCTGCTCGCCGAGCTGACCGGCCGCCGGGACGTCGTGTTCGGCGCGACCGTCTCGGTCCGGCCGCCGGAGCTGCCCGGCATCGAGGACATGGTGGGGCTGTACATCAACACCGTGCCGGTCCGCGTCGAGGCGGCGGACCCCGCCGAACCGCTGCGTGCCCTGCTCGTGCGCGTACAGGCCGCACAGGCCGAACTGGCCGACCACCACCACCTCGGCCCGGCCGACATCCAGCGCCTCGCGGGCGCCGGACCGCTGTACGACACGTCGATCGTGTTCGAGAACTACCCCAGGGCCGCCGCGCTGCCCGCCGTGCCGGGCGCGGGGCTGCGCGTCGCCGGCTTCCACGGCCGGGACGCCTACCACTACCCGCTCAAGCTGATGGCCGTCCCCGGCGACCGGATGTACCTGGAGGTCAGTCACCGCGCCGAGCTGGTGGACGCCGGACAGGCCGCCGCCGTGCTGGACCGGCTGACCGCGCTGCTCACCGCCTTCGCCGAGGACCCGGAGACCGCGACCGGGGCGCTGCCCGGGACCGCGCTGCCCGTCCTGGACGTGCGTGCCGAGCCGGTCGCACCGCCCGCGCCCGCCGCCGGTCCCCCGGCGCGCACCGAGGCGCTGTGCGCGCTGTTCGCCTCGGTGCTGGGACGCGAACACCACGGCGCCGATGAGGACTTCTTCGACGCGGGCGGCGACTCCCTGCGGGCGCTGCGCCTCGCCGGGCGCGTCCGGGAGGCGCTGGGCGCCGAGCCGGACCTCGTGCAGATCCACCGTCACCGCACTCCGGCCGCCCTGGCCGCCGTGCTCGTACCCGTACACACCGAAGGAAGTCAGTGATGGCGAACCCGTTCGACAACGAGGAGGGGACCTTCGTGGTCCTGGTCAACGACGAGGGGCAGCACTCGCTGTGGCCGTCCTTCGCGGAGGTCCCGGCCGGCTGGACCGTCGCGCTCGGGGAGTCCGACCGGGCGTCGGCGCTCGCGTACATCGAGGCCAACTGGACCGATATGCGCCCCAAGAGCCTCATCGACGCCACCGCGTAACGCCCCGTCCCCTTCGTACGCCCGCTGAGGAGAACGAGCCATGCCCCGCACCCTCCACGACGTCGTGGTCACCGGCATCGGAGCCACCACCCCGCTCGGAGGTACCGCCCCGGCCACCTGGGAGGCGTTGCTCGCCGGCCGCAGCGGCGCGGTCGCGCTCACCGGGCGCTGGGCGAAGGACCTCCCGGTACGGATCGCCGCCCGGGCCGCCGTGGAACCCACGTCCGTCCTGGACCGGATCGAGGCCCGGCGGATGGACCGGGCGGGGCAGTTCGCCGTCGTCGCGCTCCGCGAGGCCTGGGCGGACGCCGGGTTCACCGCCCCGGCCGGGAAGGACGGCGGCCCCGACGCCGACCGGACGGCGGCGGTCGTCGGCACCGCCTTCGGCGGGCTGGGCACGGCCCTGACCAACGAGGAGGTGCTGCGGACGGGCGGGGCCCGGCGGGTCTCCCCGATCGCGGTCCCGATGCTGATGGCCAACAGCCCGGCCGCCCAGGTCAGCATGGTCATCGGCGCCCGTGCCTGCGCGCAGGCCCCGGCCACCGCGTGCGCGGCGGGCGCCGAGGCCGTCGCGGCCGGGCTCGACCTGATCCGGCTCGGGCGCGCCGACGTGGTCGTGGCCGGCGGCAGCGACGCGGCGATCCATCCGCTGGCGATCGCCGGCTTCGCGAACATGACCGCGCTGTCCCGGCGCAACGAGGAGCCGGAGCGGGCCTCGCGCCCCTTCGACGTCCACCGGGACGGGTTCGTGATGGGGGAGGGGGCCGCGGTGCTCGTCCTGGAGCGGGCCGAGCACGCGCGGGCCCGGGGAGCCAGGATCTACTGCGAGGTCGCCGGGGCTGGGATGAGCGCGGACGCCCACCACATGGCCCGGCCCGAGCCCACCGGGAGGTCCCTGGCCCGGGCGATGGAGCGGGCGCTCGCGGACGGTGGCCTGACCACCGCGGACGTGGTCCAGATCGGGGCGCACGCCACCTCGACCCCGGGCGGCGACATGATCGAGAGCCGGGCGATCGGCGCGCTGTTCGGGCCGGGCGGGGTCCCGGTGTCGGCGATCAAGTCGATGACGGGCCATCTGCTGGGCGCCGCCGGGGCGTTGTCCGCGGTGGCGGCGGTGCTCGCGCTGCGGGACCGGGTGGCGCCGGCCGCCGTCACCATCGAGGAGCTGGACGAGACCGTCGAGCTGGACGTGGTCCGCGCGGCCCCGCGCCCCCTGCCCGCCGGACCGGCCGCCGTGCTGAGCAACGCGTCGGGCTTCGGCGGCCACCAGGTGGCGCTGGCCCTGCGGGCGGGGTGAGGGGGAGGGGGCGCGGGGGGTTCCGGGCGGCGTCAGGCGCCGAGCGTGCGGCCGGACTCCTGGTCGAGCGTGTCGATGTACGCCCTGATCCAGCCGTAGACCCGGTAGCCGTAGCGGGTGCCGCGGTGGACGCGGATCAGTGAGGCGTCGGCGAGTTCGGCCAGGCCGCAGACGACGCTGCCCGCCGTCCAGGCGCCCGCCGGATGGTCGCTCACCACGTCCTCGACGGTGAACGAGTCGAAGGACCGGGCCAGATGGTGCAGCAGGTCCCGCTGTTCGGCGGTGAGCAGGTCGTAGCTCCAGCGCACGCTGTCCGCGAGGGTCCTGTGGTGCGAGACGGCCGACAGGTCGAACCGGTCGAACATGTACAGCGCGGGACCGCTGTACAGCAGGGACTCCAGCGACACGGTCCGGATGCAGTGCGCGGCCGCCTCGATCGCACGCGGCAGCCCGTCCAGGCGCCGGCACAGCTCCGCCACCTGCGGCAGGCGGCTGCCCAGGTCGAGCGTGGGCACGGTGGACCTGGCGCGGCGCAGGAACAGTTCCACGGCCGCGGGCAGGTCTGCCCCGTCCTCGGCGGGGCCTTCGGCCGCCGTGTCCGGGCCCGGTTCGCCCGCCGGGAGCGGGGACACCTCCCAGACGTCCGCGGAGAGAACGGCCAGCGGCCGCCGCGAGGTGATCAGCACCCGCAGTCCGGGGTGCGTCACGACGAGCCGCAGGACCAGCCGGGACACCGTGGCGACGACGTGTTCCGCGTTGTCCACGACGAGCAGCAGGTCCAGTTCCCGGCCGGGCTCGCGGGCGACCGCGTCCGCCAGGACCGCGTCCACGGCCCGGTGCACCTGGTCCCGCGCGGCGGCCGGGTCCGCCGACTCCGGGACGCACGGGCCCAGTTCGACCACGCCGACACCGTCGCGGAAACGTTCCTGGAGGCGGGCCGCGGCGGTCAGGGCGAGCCGGGTCTTGCCGACTCCGCCGGGGCCGGTGAGGACGAGCAGCCTGCCCCGCCGCATGGTGCCCAGGACATGGCGCAGGTCGTCGTCGCGCCCGGCCATGGCCTCGGTGAGCGGGCGGGGGCCGCGCCAGCGGTCGGGGTCGACCGGGTGCGGCCAGCGCCCGGAGGCGTCGCGCTGACGGGGCAGGAAGAGCGGGGTGACCTCGTGGCCGGGGTGCAGGCCCTCGGCGCCGGCGAGTTCGGCGAGCGAGGTCCCGAAGGCGCCCAGCAGGAGGTCGACGGAGGCGCGGCGGGGCCGGTTGTTGGAGCCGGTCTCGATGTTGCGGATGGTGCGCACACTGACCCCGGAGCGCTCCGCCAGCTCCTCCTGGGTCCAGCCGCGCGCCTGTCTTCGCTCGGCGAGCAGGTGGCGCAGCCGGCGGACGTCCGGCGTCGCGGACATGGGCTGTTCGATGGCCTCGATCATGTTCCAGATCCCCCGATTGCTTCTCGTGGCCGTGGTGATGTGACGCCCCGCCCCGTCCGCCCGGGAGCGGACCAGGGCCTTGCCTTCGGATCAGGCCGGGGCGTCCTACGAGGTCACGAGGCGGGGTCGGTGCCGACGTGGGCGATGCGGTTGTTCTCGTCGACGAAGACGACGCGCGGCTCCCGCTTGCCGATCTCGTCCTCCTCCATGGACCCGTAGGCGATGATGATGACGATGTCGCCCGGGGCGACGAGCCGGGCGGCGGCGCCGTTGATGCAGACGACGCCCGAGCCGCGCTCGCCCTCGATGATGTACGTCTCCAGGCGCGAGCCGTTGTTGACGTCCACGATGGCCACCTGCTCGCCGAGCAGCAGGTCCGCCGCCTCCATGAGGTCGGGGTCCAGGGTGAGTGAGCCGACGTAGTTCAGGTCGGCCTCGGTGACCGTCGCCCGGTGGATCTTGGACTTGAGCATGGTGCGGCGCATCGGGAAGTTCCCCCTTCGAGGCGGGCCGGATTCCGGTGAAGCGAATGAGAGATGGAGGGAATCCGGCCAGATGTTGACGTTGGCGTTTCGCGCGGGGGGCCGTCCGTACATGATGGAAGAAAGCCCCGCCGGGTGGATTCTGCTCATGCGAACAGACGCGCGGAAGGGGGTATTGGTGGCAGCATTTTCCCGGTGGCAGCACCGTGCCAAAGAGGTGGCACGGGTTCGGACCGCCGGCCCGCCGCACCCCTTGCCATCTGCGGTGACGCTCGGCTCCGCGGCCGACGTGGCATGAGGCTGCCGCTGGTCCTTTCCTGCCACCGGGGAAACCTTTCCCGCCGCCGCCTTTTCGCTCAGAATGGATCACGGACAGAGCAGAGATACCCGTAGCCGTCCGGTTCCAGGACCACCGGTCGGGCGGGGATGACAATTGGGGGACAAAGTCATGAGCAGCGCTGGTCGAATTCTGGGCTTCGCGACCGCCGCGGTTGTGTTCTCGTTCGTTTCTCTGGGTGCGACCGCCCAGGCCGACACCGGCTCCGGTCCCGCGGACGCCGGGGTCTCGCTGCGCTGCGAGGGCGCCGGCGCGTCCGTGGAGGGGAACCTGAACTGGGACCTGGTGCCCGACGGGAACCTGAACTGGGACTCCGTGCCCGGCGGCCTGGACCTGGACCTCGGTCTCGACGTGGACCTGCCCGACGGGAACCTGAACTGGGACTCGGCGCCCGTCTGCACGGTCGCCGCCGGGGTCAACTAGTCAGATCCAGCCGCGCTGCCCCGCCCGGAGACCGGCCTCGAACCGGCTCCGGGCGTTGAGGCGTTCGCTCAGGTCGGCCGTCATCCTGCGCACCGTACGCAGGGACACGCCGAGGCTCTTGCTCGCGGCGGCGTCGGTGAGCCCCTGGGCGAGGAGCCGCAGCAACTCCTGTTCGCGCCGGGCGAGTCCGTGCTCGTCCAGTTCCTCGCAGCGGTCGTGCCCGTCGCCGAGCGGAACGGCGTCCGCCCAAACCCGTTCGAAGAGTTCGACGAGCGCCTTCACCACCCCGGTCGAGTTGATCTGGACGGCTCCCTTGCGGGTGTGGTCCGGGTCCATGGGCAGGATCGCCACCGTGCGGTCGATCACCGCCATCCGTATCGGCAGCACCGGCACGGTCCGCACCTGGCCGCCGATGCCGGTCAGCCAGCCGGCGTACTCCACGGTCGTGGGGTCGTTGCGCACGCTGTCCAGGTAGACCGTGCGCATCCGCACCCCGCGCCCGATGACGTCGCTGTCGAGCGGCTTGCTCGCGGCCAGGCTCGCGGCCGACTGGCCGCCGCCCGGGTTGAACGTCATGCACTCCTGCCGGGCCGCGTCGGCCAGATCCTGCATGCGCTCCTGCACGGAGTCCATGCCGATCAGGCGCTCCGCGTCCGGCTGCGAACGCGACGGATAGAGATGCCCGAACTCCGCCAGCATCGAGCGGATGTCCGCCCTGGTGCGCTCGTACTCCCTCTGCCGGTCGTGCAGTTCCGTGAGCTGATCGCTCAGCAGGGAGTAGAGGCTCAGGTTCGGGTCCACGGGCCGCAGCTCGTCCTGGTACGGGACGGCCAGAAGCTTGCGGTCGATCAGCTGGTCGACGGCCCGCCGCACCTGCTCCTCGGTCAGATTCAGCCGTTGCCGCACATCGCTCGGCCGCAGCCCGTGGTTCTCGAGGATGAGCCGGTACACATCCTCTTCATGGGATTCGAAGCCCAATCTGCTCAGCATTGTTGTCCCCCACAACGCATACCGAGGGGTGACGCAACAGGTGCGCACCCCTATGGGGCCCTGTCCAATGACCCCTCGACCCGACGGAGTGTAGCTCCGGTGAAGGGTTGGCTGTAGGTGCGTGTATGCGTATATGTCCTACCCTTTTGACGGCACGGTTGGCCTGGTGCCGGTCAAAAGAGGGTCAAGAGACGGTAGGCAGAAGCGAGAAGTCTTCACCTTTCGCGAGCGAATCCTCCACGGCACGCACAAACTCCTCCTGGTGCCGCTCACCCAGCAGTCGGCCGGGTTCCAGCCGTTGCACGAGGCGCTGGAGCGCCAGAATCAGCCAGCCGGCGCCGCGCACCGCGCTCCGCTCCCGCTCACCCCCGTACAGCCACACGTACAGGCAGGACGCCGCCGCGTGCAGCACGCAGTGCCGGGCCGCCGCACGCGACGCCGCCACCGAGTCCGGGGCCCGGCCCGCCCCCGCCACATCGGCGTACAGGGCGGTCCGGTGCGCCGACAACTCCGCGAGCACAGCGGCGAGTTCGGCCGCCGACTCCTCGTCCAGCCGCTTCCGTGCGACGTCCGCCGCCTCCCGCACGGCGTCCGTCCAGCCCCGGGTGATCTCGTCCTGGGCGGCGCTGGTGAGCTGGAGGGCGTCACCGGACGGGGACCACACCGGCGCCTCGCGCGACCAGTCGAACAGCGCGCGCAGCACCTCGCGGCCGCCCTCGGCGGGCCGGTCCGCGACCGCGGCGACCGTCGGCAACTGGGTCGCGATGCTGTGCAGATTGACGTGCGTCGTGCCCTCGAAGACCGTCGTGATGGCGTGGTCGCGCCGCAGCTTCTGCAGGGCCCCCGACGCCACGCCCTCGCGGAGGTAGCCGCGCGCCCCCAGGACCTTGCCCATGTGGTCGAGCACCTCCTCGCCCATCACCGGGACCAGGTACTTCACGACCGACGACCACAGGCTCATCCGCGTCGGCACCACCGACAGGGCCCGCGCCACGGGCAGCGCCACGCACTCGGCGATCAGGAGGTCGAGGTGGGCGCCCACCAGGTGCTCCCGCACCACCGGGATCTCCTTGACCGGCGATCCGTACAGCACCCGGTCATCGGCGTACCGCATCCCGATCCGCAGCGCCGAGTCCATGGTGCCCAGCGACATCGCGCCGATGGCGGTCCGCGTGATCTGGAGGGTCTTCAGCACCGAGGCGAGCCCCCGGTACGGCCGGCCGACCAGTGCCGTGCGGGGGACCCGCGCGTCGTGGAACGTGATCCCGCTCAGGTCGTGGCCGCGCAGACCGGCGCCCTTCAGGAACGGGGTGTTCGTCCACGCCCCGTCCGCCAGCCGCTCCTTGTCCACCAGGAACAGCGAGAGCCCGCGCCCGTCGTGCTGGGCGAGGACGCTGACGAACCGCGACCTGGTCGCGTTGCCGACCGGCCACTTCTCACCGTTGAGGACGACGTGGTCCCCGTCCGAGACCGCCGTCGTGCCGCTCGCCGCGAGGTCGCTGCCGTGGTCGCGCTCCGAGATGCCGAAGCAGGCCATGGCCCCCGAGGCCAGCCCCGCGGCGACCGGGACGCGCTGCTCCTCGGTGCCCCACAGCCACACCGGCGCGGCGCCCAGCAGGGTCGAGCCGAACAGCACGGAGAACGTCAGGTTGCGCCGGGCCAGGGTGCGGGTCAGCAGGAAGGCCGACTCCAGGTTCCGCAGCCGTCCGCCGTCGCCCTCCGGGACCAGGAAGTCGGCGAACCCCCATTCCAGCAGCAGCTTCTTCGCCCCGGCGGGCAGTTCGTCGTGCTCCTCGGCCGCGACGGTCGCGGCGAACGAGAAGGGGCCTCCGCCGTCGGCCGGGTCGCCGAGGAGCCGTTCGAGGGAGGCGACGGTGTCGAGGGTGGGCCGGGCGTGCTCCAGGGTCATCGGAACAGCTCCATGAGGGTGGTGGGAGGTGGCGCCCGCCGGGTTGCGGGGGCGTGGGCGCCCATGCTCGGCGCGCGGGCGCACGGGCCACCAGGCAACCGACCGGCAGCTGTTGATGCCCGCAAATTGCCCAGGGCCTTCCTGGCCGGAGGCCAGGGGGGACGCGAGGGTGTGGGCCGGGGCCGACGGGCCACGGTGGATGAAAGGATCGCGTTCCCGATGACCGACGTTTCCGTTGAGGGCTCGGCCCCTCCGCGCGGCGAGGACGGCACGGCCGACTCGACGCTCTTCACCCTCGACCGGGCCCGCGAGGACCTGATGGAGGTCGACGCCTCCATCCGCGCCTGCCTCACCTGGGACTACAGCGGGCGCGACAGCCGCATCTGGAAGCTGTACCAGCGCAACAAGCAGAACCAGTGGGACGCCGACACGGAGATCGACTGGAGTCACGACGTCCGCTTCGGCGCCCCCCTGTCCGACGACCAGAGCGCCGGCCTCGCCTCGTTCGTCGTCTCCGAGAACAGCCCCGTCCCCCGCGAACTGCTCAACAGCTTCCGCTGGGAGTACCAGGCGTGGATGGTCAGCCAGTTCCTCCACGGCGAACAGGGCGCCCTCGTCACCACGGCCCGGCTGGTGGAGACCGTCCCCGATCTGGAGGCGAAGGTGTACGCGGCCTCCCAGGTCGCCGACGAGGCCCGGCACGTCGAGGCGTTCGCCCGGTACATCGACGAGAAGATCGGCGTCTCCTATCCGATCAACCCCGGCCTCAAGTCCCTGCTGCGCGACCTGCTCGCCGAGTCCCGCTGGGACGTCGTCTACCTGGGCATGCAGGTCATCGTGGAAGGGCTCGCCCTGGCCGCGACCCGGCTCGCCAGCAGCGGCTTCGGCGACCCGCTGATCACCTCGATCACCCGGATGATCGCCAAGGACGAGGCCCGGCACATCGGCTTCGGCGTGGTCTCCCTCACCGGCCTCTACAACGACATGACGACCCGGGAGCGCGACGAGCGCGAGGCGTTCCTCCTGGAGGCCGTCCACCTGATGTCCCGCCGGTTCCTGCTGCGCGAGGTCTGGGAGCGCATGGACCTCGACGTCGAACAGGGCCTCGCCTTCGCCCGTACCGACCCGATGATGTTCGGCTACCGCCAGCTGCTGTTCCAGCAGGTCATCCACGTCCTGCGGCAGCTCGGCCTGCTCACCCCGAAGCTGCGCGAGCTGTTCCTCGCCGAGAACCTGGCCCGGCCCGAGGCCCTGCGCACCGCCGCCTAGGACCCGTCGGGCCCCGCGCCCCGAAGCGGAAGGAGAGGGCCGGCGATGTCCGTCGCCCGTACGCGCCTGCCCGAGGTCGTCGTCACCGGCCTCGGCGCCACCACCCCGCTGGGCGGCGACGCCCCCACCACCTGGCGGGGCATCGTCGCGGGCCGGTCCGCCGCCCGCGCCCTCACCGAGCCCTGGGCCGAGGCGCTGCCCGTCCGGATCGCCGCCCGGGCCGCCGTCGAACCCGACACCGTCCTGGAGCGGACCCGGGCCCGCCGGCTCGACCGGGCCGCCCGGTTCGCGCTCGTCGCCGCCGAGGAGGCATGGGCGGACGCCGGCTTCCGCGGCCCCGCCGGTGACCACGGGCAGCCGCCCGCCGAGCGCGTCGGCGTCGTCATGGGCAGCGGCATCGGGGGCGTCGGCGCCCTCCTGCGCGCCCAGGAGCAGCTGCGCACCGGACGGGTGCGCGCCATCTCCCCGTACACCGTGCCCATGGTCATGGTGAACGGTGCCGCCGGGGCGGTCAGCCTCGCGCTCAACGCCCGGGCCGCCGCCCACTCCCCGGCCGGGGCCTGCGCGGCCGGGGCGGAGGCGGTCGCGGCGGGCCTGGACATGATCCGGCTCGGCCGCGCCGACGTGGTCGCGGTCGGCGGCGGCGAGGCCGTCATCGGCCCCCTGGCGCTCACCGCGTTCGCCTCGATGCACGCGGTCTCCCGGCGCAACGACGACCCGGCGGGCGCCTCCCGCCCCTACGACAAGCAGCGTGACGGGTTCGTCCTCGGTGAGGGCGCCGCCGTCCTCGTCCTGGAGTCCGCCGAGCACGCCCGCGCCCGGGGCGCCCGGGTCTACTGCGAGCTGGCGGGGGCCGGGGTGAGCGCGGACGCCCACCACATGGTGCGGCCCCAACCGGACGGCCTCGGCCTGGCGAGCGCCCTGCGCAAGGCACTCGCGGACGCCGCCCTGACCCCGGCGGACGTGGCGCACGTCAGCGCCCACGCCACGTCGACCCCGCAGGGCGACATCGCGGAGAGCCGCGCGCTCAACCACGTACTGGGGGACTCCGGTTACGCCGTCTCCGCCGTCAAGTCGGCCGCCGGGCACCTGATCGGCGGCTCCGGGGCGCTGGGGGCGCTCGCCGCGGTCCTGTCCCTGCGGGACCGCACGGCCCCGCCCGTCGCGAACCTGGCCGACCTGGACGACGCCATCGCCCTGGACGTGGTCCGCACCGTGCCCCGCGCCCTGCCCGCCGGCGACCTCGCCGCCCTGTCCAACGCGGCGGGCTTCGGCGGCCACAACGTGGTGCTGGCGTTCCGCGCCTGAGGGCACGCGAAGGGGGCCGGTCGGTGACCGGCCCCCTTCCCGTACGCGTACGGGTCAGACCGCCGCCGTGTCCGCGAGCGTGCCGTCGCACAGCTGCTTCCACATCAGCCGTCGGCGCGGCTTGCCGCTCGACGTGACCGCCAGGCCGCTGCGGCGGACGTGGACGAGCAGCAGCTCCGCGTCGGGCAGCGACTCCGTGACGACCTCACGGGCGACCGCGTCCCACTCCGGCTTCGCGCCCTCCATGACCACGGCGGCCGTCGCGACGCCGTCGCGGAAGCCCAGCAGGACCGCCGCCCGGCGCTCGGTGACGCCCAGCTCGTGCAGCCGGCCCTCCAGGCTCTCCGCGAAGACCATCTTGCCGTTCATCTTGATGCCGTCACCGAGCCGGCCGAGGACGAACAGCTGCCCGTCGCGGAGGAACCCGGCGTCGCCCGAGCGCAGCACGCCCGACGCCAGGCTGGTGCCGGAGGCCGAACCGGCCTCGCCGACGTAGCTGTTGCCGCGCACCGAGGTCCCGCCGACGACGATCTCGCCGACGGTGCCGTCGGGCACGGGCCGGTCGTCCTCGTCCAGCACGGAGACCGTGACGCCCTCCATCGGACGCCCGCAGCCCACGATCCGGGCCGTGCCGGGCCGCCCGTCCTCGCCGTCCGGTGCCGAGGCCGCCCAGCCCTCGTCCGGGGCCAGGCCGGTCACCCCGAGCGTCGCCTCCGCGCCCCCGTACGCCGGGGTGAAGACGCCGCGCCGGAAGCCGTACGGGCCGAGCAGTGCCTCGATCGCCTCCAGGGCGTCCGGGTCGATGCGCTCGGCGCCCAGGCTGACCGACTGCAGGGCGCTGAAGTCCAGGCCCTCCAGGGCGGCCGGGCGGACCCGGCGCAGGATGTACGCGAGGCCGAAGTTGGGCATCGCGGTCAGGCCGATCCGGTTCTCGCTGATGCAGCGCAGATAGCGGACCGGGTCGCGCAGGAAGTGCTCGGGCTGCATCAGCCAGCCGTCGCACCCGGTGACCACCATGTTGATCAGGCAGCCGGTGAGGCCGAAGTCGTGGTGCACGGGCATCCAGCTGATGCCGGCGTCCTCGGGCCGCCACCGCAGCCGCCGCCGCATCGCGGTGATGTTGGCGCGCAGCGCGTCGGACGCGACCCGGACGCCGCGCGAGAAGCCGCTGGACCCGGAGGTGAACTGGAGCAGCGCGTGGTCCGGCAGCGGATACGGGGCGGCTGCCGGTTCCACGTCGCGAACCAGCTCGTCGAAGAGCACCGGCTGGCGGATGCCGAGCCCGGCGCACGTCTTGCCGACCGCCTCGAAGGAGTCCTCGTCGCAGATGGTGAGGGCCGGCGCCGCCGTGCGGAAGAGGTGGTCGACGTGGCGCTGGTAGTCCTCGCTCCGCTGGAACGCGAACGGCGGCGCGATCGAGGACGGCGTGGCCCCCGCCGCGAGCGCGCCGAACAGGCTGGCCGCGAAGCCGGGGCTGGAGCGCTGCACCACGACCACCACGTCGTTGCGGCGCACCCCGTGCGCGCGCAGCGCGGCGGCCGTGGTGAGGGTCAGCCGGGCGAGCGACCGGTAGGAGTGGAAGTCCCAGCTGTCACGGGATCCGGCGAAGTGGAGCCCGCGGTCGGCCGGCGCGTCGGTCAGCCATTCCAGCAGGGCGCGGTCGGGATAGCTCTCGGGACGGGTCAAAGCAGTGGTCCTCTCAGCCTCTGCGGGCATTGCTGCGCATCATGCCGAGCGGCGGCGGCCCCCTTCCAGGCAAGAATCCGGTAACTCGCCCCGGCGGCCGACCGGCAGCCGGCGACGCCGGTTGCCGGTCCCTTTCCTGGTGACCGCACGCGCGTTCGGCGAGCATCGACCCACGGCGCCGGCCCGTCGACACCCTGCCGTCGCCGCCCCGCACGCCCCGGGGCGGCCGCGCCCGCCGTCGCCCCGGCGCCCCACGACCGCCGGACGTCCCGCCCTGCGGACCGCGCCCAACACCCCGCGATCCGGCCCAGGGCACCAGACCGAGGCGCGCTGGAACGCGCCGGGAAGGTGGTCGTCGTCCGATGACTCCGCTCGTCACCGAAGGCACCCCGTTTCCGCTGACCGCCGCCCAGCGCGGGGTCTGGTTCGCGCACCGGCTCGCCTCACCCACCTCGACGTTCAACCTGGCCGACTACCTGGAGATCCGGGGACCGGTGGACGCCGGCATCCTCCGGCGCGCGGTCCGCCGGGCCGAGGTCGAGAGCGGCACCTTCGACGTGGTCTTCGGCGAGGGCCCGCAGGGCCCGTACCAGACGGCCGTCGCGCAGGCGGGCGAGCTGCTGCGGGAGATCGACCTCTCCGGCCGCCCGGACCCGCACGCCGAGGCGCTGCGCTGGATGGCCGAGGACCGGCACACCGCCCTGGACATCGTCCGCGACCCGCTGTTCAACGAGGTGCTGCTGAAGCTGGGGCCCGAGCACTTCATCTGGTACAAGCGCTGCCACCACATCCTCATCGACGGCTTCGGCAGCGTGCTCTTCACCCGCCGGGTCGCCGAGCTGTACGCCGCCGAGGCGGCCGGTGAGGAGTCCGCGGGCGCCCCGCTGAACACCCTCGCCGAGCTCGTCTCCGAGGAGGCCGCCTACCGCGCGTCCGACCGCTTCACCCGCGACCGCGCGTACTGGCTCGACCGGTTCGCGGTGCAGCCGGAGACCGCCACACTGTCGGACCGTACGGTGCCGGGCCGGGCCGGAGAGGTACTGCCCACCCGCACCGCCGAGCTGCCCGAATCCGCGCTGGCCGCGCTCCGGACCGCGGGACGCGAGGCCCGGACCACCTGGACGGTGCCGGTGCTCGCCGCGGTCGCCGCGTATCTGCACGGCATGACCGGGCAGCGCGACCTCACCATCGGCGTCCCGGTCGCGGCCCGGCGCACCGACATCGCCCGCAACAACCCCGGGATGATGGCGAACCAGCTCCCGCTGCGGCTCACCGTCGACCCGGCCACCACCCGCTCCCAGCTGCTCCGCCAGGTCGCGGCGCGGCTGGCCGAGCTCCTGGAGCACCAGAACTACCCGTACGACGACCTGCGGCGCGACCTCAAGCTGGTCGGCAGCGGCGGCCACCTCTTCGGGGTGCAGGTCAACATCCTGCCCACCAGCAGCGACCTGCTCTTCGACGGCCACCCCACCTACGCGCGCACCCTCCAGGGCGGCCCGGTCCCCGACCTCAACATCAGCGTCCGCCCCCAGGGCACCGGACAGGGCGCCGCCATCGACTTCGAGGCCCCCGCCGACCGCTACACCGAGGACGAGCTCGCCGCCCACCAGGACCGCTTCCTGCGCTACCTCACCGCGCTGGCCACCGCCCCCGCCGACCTCCCGATCGGCCGGGTCCCGCTCCTCGGCCCCGCCGAGCACGAGCGGGTCCTCGTGGAGTGGAACGACACCGGCCGGCCGGACGCCGGGGCCACCTTCCCCGAGCTGTTCGAGCGCCAGGTCCGGGCCACCCCGCACGCCGACGCCGTACGGGCGGGGGAGACCACGCTCTCGTACGAACGGCTCAACGCGCGCGCCAACCGGCTGGCCCGCCTCCTCGCCCGCAAGGGCGCCGGGCCCGACACCCGGGTCGCCGTCGCCATGGACCGCTCGCCCGAGGCGGTCGTGGCCGTCCTGGCGGTCCTGAAGGCGGGCGCCGCGCACCTGCCGGTCGACGTGTCGTACCCGGCCGAGCGCATCGCGTACATGCTGGACGACGCCCGCCCCGCCCTGATGCTCACCACCCGGCCCGCCGCCGCCCGGCTGGACGGCCTGACGGACCTCCCCGAGCAGCTGTTCCTGGACGAGCTGTTCGTCGGCGACCTCTTCCTCGACGAACTCGTCCTGGACGAGGCGTCCCTGGAGCCGCACGCCGACGACAGCGACCTGACCGACGCGGACCGCACCGCGCCCCTGCGCCCGGGCCACACCGCGTACGTCATCTACACCTCCGGGTCCACCGGACGCCCCAAGGGCGTCCTGGTCCCGCACACCGGGATCGCCGCCCTCGCCTCCACCCAGGCCGACCGGCTCGCGCTGCGGCCCGGCGAGCGCGTCCTGATGTTCGCCTCGCCCAGCTTCGACGCCTCCGTCTGGGAGCTGTGCACCGCGCTCCTCACCGGCGGCTGCGCGGTCGTCGCCCCCGCCGAACGCCTCCGGCCGGGCCCCGCCCTGGCCGCCCTCATCGCCGAGACCGGCGTCAGCTGCCTGCTGCTCGCCCCCTCCGCGCTGTCCGTGATGGCGGAGGGCTCGCTCCCGCCGGGCGTCACGCTCGTCGTCGGCGCCGAGGCGTGCCCGCCCGACCTGGTCGAGCGCTGGTCGCCCGGGCGCCGCATGGTCAACGCCTACGGGCCCACCGAGTCCACCGTCATCACCACCATGAGCGACCCGCTCGCCGGCCGCACCGTGCCCCGGATGGGCCGCCCCGTGCACCGCACCCGGGTGCGCGTCCTGGACGAGGCGCTGCGCCCGGTCCCGGCGGGCGTGGCCGGCGAGCTGTACATCGCGGGCTCCGGCCTGGCGCGCGGCTACCTGAGCCGCCCCGCCCTGTCCGCCGGGCGGTTCGTCGCCGACCCGTACGGGGAGCCCGGGGCCCGGATGTACCGCTCCGGCGACCTCGCGCGCTGGACCGCCGGCGGAGAGCTGGAATACCTGGGCCGCGGCGACGACCAGGTCAAGGTGCGCGGCTTCCGGATCGAGCCCGGTGAGATCGAGGCGGTCCTCGCGGCCGACCCGGCCGTCGGGCACGCCACGGTCGTCGTCCGCGAGGACGCGCCCGGCGTACGCCGCCTCGTCGCGTACGTGGTGCCCCGCCCCGGCGCGGTGCCGGAGCCCGCCGCACTGCGGGAGCTGGCCGCCGCCGGGCTGCCCGAGTACATGGTGCCCGCCGCCGTCGTGGTGCTCGACGCGCTGCCCCTGACCCCCAGCGGCAAGCTGGACCGCAACGCCCTGCCCGCACCGGAGTTCACCGGCGCCGCCGAGAGCCGCGCCCCGCGCGACGCCCGCGAACGGCTGCTGTGCGAGCTGATCGGCGAACTCCTCGGCGCCACCGCCGTCGGCATCGACGACAACTTCTTCGACCTCGGCGGCGACTCGATCGTGGCCGTCCAGTTCGTCACCCGCGCCGCCCGCGCCGGGGTCGGCCTCACCCCGCAGGACGTCTTCACGCACCGCACGGTCGCCGCCATGGCCGCCCACGCGGCGGGCATCGACGCCCCCGGCGACGCGACGCCGGACACCCCGCCGGTGCCCGAACCCGTCGGCCCCGAGGAGGCCGCCGCCCTGCGCGCCCGCTGGGCCGGGCGGAACGCGGAGGCGCTGCTCCCGCTCGCCCCGCTCCAGGAGGGCATGCTCTTCCACGCCTTCTACTCCGGCGCCGCCCTCCGCGACGGCGACGCGGACACCGGCCCCGACCCGTACAACGTGCAGAAGGTCTTCGGGCTCGCCGGGCCGCTCGACACCGAGGCGCTGCGCCGCGCCTGCCGGGGCGTGCTCGACCGGCACCCCGCGCTGCGTGCCGCGTTCGACCGCGCCGGGTCCGGCGTGCCGGTGCAGGTGATCTGCGGCGGCCTCGAACCGGACTGGGCCTTCCACGACCTCGCGGACCTGCCCGCGCCGGAGCGCGCCGCCGCGCTGTCCACGCTGCTCGCCTCGGACAAGGCCCGCCGCTTCCCGATGGACGCGCCGCCGCTCATCCGCTTCGGCCTCGTGCGCACCGCCCCGGACGAGCACCTGCTCGTCCTCACGAACCATCACATCCTGTACGACGGCTGGTCGTTGCCCCTGGTGCTGCGGGACCTGTTCCTGCTGTACGCGGACGGCGGCGCCGGTTCCGCCCTGCCGCCCGCCGTCCCGGTCTCCGACCACCTCGCGTGGCTCGCCGCCCAGGACCGCACGGCCTCCGAGGACGCCTGGCGCACCGCACTCGCGGGCCTGGACGAGCCGACCCTCGTCGCCCCCGGCGCCCAGGCCGCCACCGGCACCCCCGCCCTCGCCGTCACCGAACTGGACGAGGAGCTGACCCGGGCGGTGAACGCGGCCGCCCGCACCCGGGGCCTGACCGCGAGCACCGTCGTCCAGGGCGCCTGGGCGCTGCTCCTCGCACTGCTCACCGGCCGGGACGACGTCGTGTTCGGCACCACCGTCTCCGGCCGGCCGCCGCTGCTCCCGGGTGTGGAGGAGATGGTCGGGATGCTGATGAACACCGTCCCGGTCCGGGTGCGCGTCGACCCCGCGCAGCCGTTCGCCGCGCTCCTCGCCACCGTGCAGTCGGAGCAGGCCGCGCTCACCGGGCACCACCACCTCGGGCTCGCCGCGCTCCAGCGGCTGACCGGGATGCCCGAACTCTTCGACACCAGCACCGTCTTCGAGAACGCCCCGGTGGACCGCGCGTCCATCGGCCGGGCCGTCCCGGGCCTGCGGATCAGCGTCGAGGAGTCCGACGCCACCGGCGCCACGCACTACCCGCTCAGCCTGATCGCCGCCCCCGGCGACCGGATGCGCCTGGAACTCACCTACCGGGCCGACCTGTACACCGGGGCGGAGGCCGACGCGGTCCTCACCCGGCTCCGGCTCGCCCTCGCGGCGTTCGCGGCCGACCCGGACCAGCCGGTCGCCGGAATCCGTCTGCTCACCGCCGAGGAGACGTCCGGGGCGCTCGCGGCGGGCACGGGCCCGGTCCGCGCCTTCCCGGACGCCACCCTGCCCGAGCTGTTCGCGGCCCAGGCCGCCCGCACCCCGGACGCGGTCGCCGTCGTCTGCGGCGCCGAGACGGTGACGTACGCCGGACTGGACGCACGGGCCGGCCGCCTCGCCGCCGCGCTCGCCGCGAAGGGCGCCGGGCCCGGGCGGGTCGTCGGGGTGAGCCTGCCCCGCTCGGTCGAGCTGATCGTCGCCCTGCACGCAGTCCACCGCGCCGGGGCCGCCTACCTGCCGATCGACCCGGAGTACCCGGCGGAGCGCGTCCGCAACATGCTCAGCGACGCCGACCCGGTCCTCGTCATCGACCCGGCCAACTACGCGGCGCTGACCTCGGGCGCCCCGGCCGCCGACGGCCCGGCGCCGGACCGCCCGCTGCCCCTGCACCCGGCCTACGTCATCCACACCTCCGGCTCCACCGGCCGCCCCAAGGGCATCGTCGTGGCGCACGCCGGGGTCGCCAACTACCTGCACTGGATGCAGGACGCGTTCCCGCTCGGCCCCGGCGACCGGGTCCTCCAGCGCACGTCGATGAGCTTCGACCCCTCGGTGTGGGAGATCTTCTGGCCGCTGATCACCGGTGCCGCCGTCGTGATCGCCGAGCCCGACGGGCACACCCGGCCCGGCTACCTGCCCGACCTGATCCGCCGGGAGAAGGTCACCGTCGCCCAGTTCGTCCCCTCCACGCTCGAAGTCTTCGTCCAGGAGCCGGGCGCCGACCGCTGCGACGGACTGCGGCGGGTGTTCTGCGGCGGCGAGGCCATGACCTCCGGCCTGGTGGAACGATTCCGCGCGGTGAGCGGGGCCGCCCTGCACAACCTGTACGGGCCGACCGAGGTGTCCGTCTACTCCACGAGCCACCTGGCGGTCGCGGGCGCCGAACCCGCCGCCGTGCCCGTCGGCCGCCCCGCGTCGAACCTGCGGGTGTACGTGCTCGACGCCCGGCTGCGGCCGGTGCCCCCCGGGGTGAGCGGCGAGATCTGCATCGCGGGGCCCGGTGTCACCCTCGGCTACGCGGGCCGGCCCGGGCTCACCGCGGAACGCTTCGTCGCCGACCCGTACGGCGCGCCCGGCACCCGGATGTACCGCACCGGCGACCTCGGCCGCCGCCGGGCCGACGGGGAGCTGGAGTACCTGGGCCGCGCCGACCACCAGACGAAGATCCGCGGCCACCGCATCGAGCTCGGCGAGATCGAGACCGTGCTGACCGCCGACGCCTCGGTGTCCCGCGCCGCCGTCATCGTCCGGGAGGACCGGGCGGGCGCCCCGCGCATCGTCGCGTACGCCGTCCCCGCCGCAGGGCCCCTCGACGCCGACGCGCTCCGGGAACACCTCGCCGCCTCGCTGCCCGGCTACATGGTGCCGTCCGTCCTGATGGAGGTCGCCGCCCTGCCGCTGACCCCCAACGGAAAGCTGGACCGCAAGGCCCTGCCCGTACCGGAGTTCTCGGCGGCCCCCGCCGGACGCGAACCGCGCGACGCCCGCGAGACGCTGCTCTGCGGCCTGTACGCCGAAGTGCTCGGCCTGGAACGGGTCTCCATCGACGACGACTTCTTCGGCCTCGGCGGCGACTCGATCATGTCGATCCGGCTGGCCGGCCGCGCCCGCACCGAAGGACTCGACCTCACCCCGCGCGACGTGTTCACGCACAAGACCGTCGCCGCGCTCGCCCCCCACGCCAAGGACGTCGCGGCGGGCGAGGGCGCCTGGACCCCCGCCCAGCAGCCCCTCGTCCCGCTCGACCTGGACGAGCTCGAAGAGCTCGAAGCCCAATGGGAGAACTCCAAGTGAAGCAGACCTCGCTGGAAGCGGTCCTGCCGCTGTCCCCCTTGCAGGAGGGCATGCTCTTCCACGCTCTCTACGACACCGAGGGCGTCGACTTCTACAACATGCAGACGCCCCTGGAGCTGGCCGGGGCCCTGGACGCGCAGGCCATGAAGCGCGCCTGCGGGCAGCTCCTGGAACGCCACTCCGGTCTGCGCGCGGGCTTCCTGCAACGCCGCTCCGGCCAGGCCGTCCAGGCCGTGGCCCGCTCCGTCGAGGTGCCCTGGGAGGAGAGCGACCTCAGCGGCTTCGGCGAGAGCGAGCAGCGCGCCCGGCTCACCCGGCTCCTCGCCGCCGACCGCGAGCGCCGCTTCGACCTGGCCCGGCCCCCGCTCGTCCGCTTCACCCTGGTCCGGCTGGGCGCCGAACGCCACGTCCTCGTCATCACCAACCACCACATCCTGGTCGACGGCTGGTCCCTGCCCATCGTGCTGCGCGACGTCTTCCGCCTCTACCGGCGCGCCCGGGGCGACGCGGGCCTGCCCGGCCTGGAGGCGGTCGCCCCGTTCAGCGACTACCTGGGCTGGCTCGACGCCCAGGACCGGGGCGAGGCCGAACGGGCCTGGGCCGAGGCGCTGGACGGCCTCGCCGAGCCGACGCTGGTCGCCCCGGCGGCCACCGCGGGCACCCCGGGCCGCCAGCAGCGCGTCATCGCGGACCTGCCGGCCGAGCTGACCGCGGCGCTCACCACGGCCGGGCGGCAGCGCGGGCTCACCCTCAACACCGTCGTCCAGGGCGCCTGGGCGCTGCTCCTGGCCTCCCTGACCGGGCGCGACGACATCGTGTTCGGGGCCACCGTCGCGGGCCGCCCGCCGCAGATCCCCGGCGTCGACCACATGGTCGGCCTGCTCATCAACACCGTGCCGGCCCGGCTGCGCATCGACCCGGACGAGCCGCTGTCCGCGATGCTGGCCCGGCTCCAGGACCAGCAGGCCCGCCTCGGCGGTTACCACTACCTGGGCCTCGCCGACATCCACCGGACCACCGGGCACACCGAGCTCTTCGACACCACCGTCGCGTTCGAGAGCTTCCCGATCGACCCGCTGGCCGCGTCCAAGGCGATCCCCGGCATGGCCATCTCCATCGTGGAGGCCACCGGCCACGAGGCCCACGAGGGCACCCACTACCCGCTCAGCCTCGCCGTCTACCCGGGCGACGAACTGCGCCTCGAACTCAACCACCGCCAGGACCTCTTCGACACCGCTGCGGCGACCGCCCTCCTCGGCAGGCTCCGGCTGCTCCTCGAAGGCTTCGTCTCCGCCCCGGACACCCCCGCCGGCCGCGTCGACCTGCTCACCGAGGAGGAGCGCCGCCGCACCCTCTACACCTGGAACGACACCGCCCGCGAAGTCCCCGACGCCACCCTCCCCGACGTGTTCGAGGCGCAGGTGCGGGCCACCCCCGAAGCGACCGCCCTCGTCGGCGGCGGGCAGGCCCTCGCCTTCGGCGCCCTCAACGCCCGCGCCAACCGGCTCGCCCGGCTCCTCGCCGCCCGGGGCGCCGGCCCCGACACCCTCGTCGCGCTCGCGCTGCCCCGCACCGCCGACACCGTGGTGGCGATCCTCGCCGTGCTGAAGGCCGGCGCCGCCTACCTGCCGATCGACCCGGAGTACCCGGCCGCCCGGATCACCGCGCTGCTCGCCGACACCGCGCCGGTCCTCCTGGTGACCACGGACGCCGTCGCGGCCGGGCTCCCGGACGGCGGCCCGGACCGGCTCTCCCTGGACGCCCTCGCGGACCGGCTCGACGGCGGTGCCGGAGCGCCCTCGGACGCCGACCTCACGGACGCCGACCGCACCGCCCCGCTCCTCCCCGCGCACCTCGCTTACACCATCTCCACCTCGGGCTCCACCGGCACGCCCAAGGCCGTCGCGGTCGAGCACCGCGCGCTGGTGAACATGTTCCACAGCCACCGGGACCGGTTCTTCGCGCCGGAGTCCGAGGCGGCGGGCGGGCGGCGGATGCGGGTCGCGCTCACCAACGCGCTGGTCTTCGACGCCTCGTGGAGCCAGCTCCTGTGGATGACCGGCGGCCACGAACTGCACCTGGTGGACGACGAGACCCGCAAGGACCCGCACGCGCTGACCGCGTACGTCACCGGGCGGCGGATCGACGTCCTCGACACCACGCCCAGCTTCGCCCGCTCCCTCCTCGCGGCCGGACTCCTCACCGCCGAGGGCCACCGCCCGACCACGCTCGCACTGGGCGGCGAGGCCGTCGGCGACGACCTGTGGGACGCACTGCGCGCCACCGAGGGCCTGAACGGCTACAACCTGTACGGCCCCGCCGAGTGCACCGTCGACGCGATGCTGTGCCGTACCGGCGACAGCGAGCGCCCCGCCATCGGCCGCCCCGCGCACAACACCCGCGTCTACCTCCTGGACGCCCGGCTGCGCCCCGTCCCCGCCGGTACGGACGGCGAGCTGTACATCGCCGGGGCCGGCCTCGCCCGCGGCTACCTCGGCCGCCCCGGGCTCTCCGCCGAACGCTTCGTCGCCGACCCCTTCGGCGCCCCCGGCGCCCGCATGTACCGCACCGGCGACCTCGGCCGGTGGCTGCCCGACGGCACGATGGTGTTCGCCGGGCGCGCCGACGACCAGGTCAAGATCCGCGGCTTCCGCGTCGAACCCGGCGAGATCGAGGCGGTCTGCGCCGCCGACCCGGCCGTGGCACGGGCGGCCGTCCTGGCCCGCGAGGACCGGCCGGGCGTCAAGCGGCTCGTCGCCTATGTGGTGCCCGCCGACGCCTCCGCCGACCTCGCCGGGCTGCCCGGCCGGCTGGCCGGGGTGCTGCCCGCGCACATGGTGCCCGCCGCCGTCGTCACGCTGCCCGAGCTGCCCCTCACGATCAACGGCAAGCTGGACCGCCGCGCCCTGCCCGCCCCGGAGTTCGCGGGTGCGGCCGGAGGGCGGGCGCCGAAGGACGACCGGGAACGGCTGCTGTGCGAGCTGTTCGCCGAGGTGCTGCACGTCGGACGTGTCGGTGCCGACGACAGCTTCTTCGACCTGGGCGGCGACTCGATCCTCTCCCTCCAGCTGGTCTCCCGGCTGCGCAAGGCGGGCCTCGCGCTCACCCCCAAGGACGTCTTCACCCACCGCACCGTCGCCGCGCTGGCCACCGCCGCCACCACGACCGCCGACGCCGAGCCCTCCTTCGTACCGCCGGAGGGGCCGCTCGTCACCCTCGGCGCCGAGGAACGGGCCGAGCTGGACCGGGACTTCCCCGGGCACCTGGACGTCCTGCCGCTGACCCCGCTCCAGCAGGGCATGCACTTCCACGCCCTGCTCGCCGAGGACGGCGTGGACGTCTACAACACCCAGCGCCCCCTGCAACTCGAAGGTGAGCTGGCCGCGGGCGTGCTGCGGACCGCCTGCGAGGCGCTGCTGGCCCGGCACGACAACCTGCGCGCCGCGTTCGTCCGCCCGGCCGGCGGGGCCGCCGTCCAGGTGGTGCCCGCGGCCGTCGCCCTGCCGTGGACGGACCTCGACCTCACCGGGTACGACGAGGAGACCCAGCGCGACCGGGTCGCGGCCCTGCTCGCCGAGGACCGGGTCCGCCGCTTCGACCTGGCCGCACCGCCGCTGGTGCGCGTCACCCTGGTCAAGCTCGCCGACGACCGGCACCTCTTCCTGCTGACCCACCACCACATCCTGCTCGACGGCTGGTCGCTGCCCCTGATGTTCCGCGACCTGTTCGAGCTGTACGCGAACGGCGGCGCCTCCGCCTCCCTGCCGGCCGTCACCCCGTACCGCCACCACCTCGGCTGGCTGGCCGCCCAGGACGGGACGGGCGACCGGCTGTGGAAGGACGCGCTGGCCGGGCTCGACGGGCCGACCCTGGTCGCGCCCGGCGCCGACGCGGCCGCCGCCGTCGTCCCGGACCTCGTCGCGCACCGCCTCGGCGCCGACGAGACCCGGGCGCTCACCGCCGCCGCCCGCGCCCACGGACTGACCCTGAACACCGTCCTCCAGTACGCCTGGGCGGTCGCCCTCGGCCGCCTCACCGGCCGCCGCGACGTCGTCTTCGGCGCCACCGTCGCCGGACGCACCCCGCAGCTGCCCGGCGCCGAGTCCGTCGTCGGCATGCTGATGAACACCATCGCGGTCCGGGTGCGCTGGGAACCCGGCCAGCCCCTGACCGGCGTCCTCACCCGGCTCCAGGACGAGCAGGCCGCCCTCGGCGAGGCCCACCACGTCTCCCTGGCCGCCGTGCAGCAGGGCGCCGGCCACGGCGAACTCTTCGACACGGTCCTCGGGTTCGAGAACACCCCGGTCGACCGGGCCGCCGTCCAGGAGCAGGTGCCCGGTCTCCGGATCTCCGTGGACGACACCGCCGCCCCCGGCGCGACCCACTACCCGCTCAGCCTGGTCGTGGTGCCCGGCGAGCGTCTGAGCCTCGAACTGAACTACCGGGGCGACCTCTTCACGCACGACGAGGCGGACCGGCTGCTCACCGTGGTGGGCCGCGTCCTGGACGCCCTCGTCGCCACCCCGGACCTGCCGACCGGCCGCATCGGCCTGCTCTCCGCACCGGAGCTCGACCGCCTGGTCGCCGAGCCCAACCGGGGGGCCGACGCCCGGGCCGCGACCCCGGCCACCTTCCCCGAGCTGTTCGCCCGGCAGGCCGCCGCCCACCCGGACGCGCCCGCCGTGACCGGCCCCGGGGGCACCCTCACGTACGCCGAGCTGGACGCCCGCGCCAACCGCCTGGCCCGCGTCCTGGCCGCCCACGGCGCCGGCCCGGAACGGCTGGTCGTCGTCGCCATGCCGCGCTCCACGGACTCCGTGGTGTCGATCGTCGCCGCGCTCAAGGCGGGCGCCGCCTACCTGCCGCTCGACGTGGCCTACCCGGCCGACCGCGTGGCGTTCATGCTCCGCGACGCGGCCCCGCACCTCGTCCTCACCACCCGCCAGGCCGCCGAGGGCCTGCCCGCCCAGGAGGACGGCGGCCCCGCCCGGTTGTACGTGGACGAGCTGACGGTCCCCGCGTCGACCTCCGACGCCGACCTCACCGACGCCGACCGGACGGGCCCGCTGCGCCCGGCGTCCGCCGCGTACGTCATCTACACCTCGGGCTCCACCGGTACCCCGAAGGGCGTCCTGGTCACGCACGGCGGGCTCGCCTCGATGATGGCCGCCCAGGCGGACGGGCTCGACGCGAAGCCGCTGGGCAAGGTCCTCCTCTACGCCTCGCCCAGCTTCGACGCCTCGGTGTGGGAGCTGTGCACCGCGCTGCTCACCGGGTCCTGCGCGGTCGTCGTACCGGCCGGTGAGCTCCTGCCGGGGCAGCCGCTCGTGGACACCGTCGCCCGGTACGGGGTGAACTGCCTGCTGCTGCCGCCGTCCTCGCTGGCCGTGGTCCCCGAGGGCGGCCTGCCCGAGGGCGTCACACTCGTCGTCGGCGGCGAGGCGTGCGCGCCCGACCTGGTGGCCCGCTGGTCCGCCGGGCGCCGCATGGTCAACGCCTACGGGCCGACCGAGTCCACGGTCATGGCCACCATGAGCGCGCCCCTGGCCGGCCGCACCGCCCCGCCCATGGGCCGCCCGGTCGCCGGCAGCCGCGTCTACGTGCTGGACGAGACGCTGCGCCCGGTCCCGCCCGGGGTCCCCGGCGAACTGCACATCGCGGGCGCCGGGCTCGCCCGCGGCTACCTCGGCCGCACCGCGCTCACCGCGCAGCGCTTCCTCGCCGACCCGTACGGCGCACCCGGCACCCGGATGTACCGCACCGGCGACCTCGCCCGGTGGACCGCCGACGGGCAGCTGGAGTACCTGGGCCGCAGCGACGAGCAGGTCAAGGTGCGCGGCTTCCGGATCGAGCCCGGCGAGGTCGAGGCCGCGCTCACCGCCGACGCCTCGGTGGACCGGTCCGTCGTCGTCGCCCGCGAGGACGCCCCCGGCATCCGGCGCCTGGTCGGGTACGTCGTCGCCGCACCGGGCCAGCGGGTCAGCCCGGCGGCGCTGCGGGAGCGGGTCGGCGCGGTGCTGCCCGACTACATGGTCCCGGCCGCCGTGGTCGAGCTGGACGCCTGGCCGGTCACCCCCAGCGGCAAGCTCGACCGCAACGCCCTGCCCGCCCCGGACTTCAGCGCCGCGGCGACCGGGCGCGCCCCGCGCGGCGAGGCGGAGGAGCTGTTCTGCGCGCTCTTCCAGGACGTGCTCCAGGTCGACCGGGCCGGGGCGGACAGCAGCTTCTTCGACCTGGGCGGCGACTCCATCACGTCCATCCAGCTCGTCACGCGGGCGCGCAGGGCCGGGTACGAGATCGCCCCGCGCGACGTCTTCGCGGGCCGCACCGTGGCCGGTCTGGCCGCGCTGGCGAAGCGGCTCGGCTCCGAGGCCCGGCAGCCCGCCGCGGTCCCCGAGGAGCCGCTGGTCGCCCTGGACCAGGACGAGCTGGACGAGTTCACCGCGGAGTGGGACGACGACTCCGCCTGAGACCTCCCCGGCGCACGCCCGCGCGCGCCGGGGACCACGCCCCGCGACGAACCGGCAGGGACCCTGCTCGGCCGGTTCCGAGGGCGGCACCACCCCGCGGCCGATGGGGCCGCAACAGGACCGGACCCGACCGGCCCCGGCCGGCCAGAGAGAGGACACGACGATGGCGAATCCGTTCGACGACGAGGAGGGGACCTTCACGGTCCTCGTCAACGACGAGGGGCAGCACTCGCTGTGGCCGTCCTTCGCCGAGGTCCCGGCCGGCTGGACGACCGCGCTGGGTGAGTCCGACCGGGCCTCCGCGCTCGCGTACATCGAGGCCAGCTGGACCGACATGCGCCCGAAGAGCCTGGTCGCCGCCACCGAGGGGAGCGCCCGATGACCGTCCTGGAGAGCGTCGCCGCGTACACCCTCACCGGCCGCGAGACCGCCGAGCTCGGGGAAGGGCTCGCCTCGCTGCGCGACAGCGCGGGCGACCCGTCGTTCCCCGACTTCTACGACCATTCCTGGCAGGCCGTCGAGGTCCTGCCGGCCGGGCTGCGCGCCTTCCTGGAGGACTTCCGGCGCACCGAGCAGTCCGCGGCCTGCCTGGTCCACGGCTTCCCCGTGGACGACGAGGCCCTGGGCGCCACCCCCGCGCACTGGAGCGAGGCGATCGCCATGAAGAACGCCCTCGACCAGGAACTCGCCCTCGCGCTCTGCGGGATGGTGCTCGGCGAGCCGTTCGCCTGGGCCACGCTCCAGCAGGGGCGGCTCGTGCAGAACGTCCTGCCGATCGCCGGCGACGAGGAGAACCAGAGCGGCTACGGCAGCGAATCGCTCCTGGAGTTCCACACCGAGGACGGCTTCCACCCGCAGCGCTGCGACTACCTGATGCTGCTCGGCCTGCGCAACCACGACCGGGTGCCGACCATCGTCGCCTCGGTCCGCGACATCCGGCTCTCCGACGAGGACCGCGACATCCTCGCCTCCGAGAGCTTCCACATCCTGCCCGACACCGAGCACATCCGGCAGATGGAGGCGTGGAACCCGGACCACCCGGCACTCGCCGAGGCCCGGCGGATGCTGGAGCGGCCGGTGCCCAGCGCGGTCCTGCTCGGCGACCGGCTCAGCCCGTACCTGCGCATCGACCGGCCGTTCATGCGCTGCGTGGACGACGACCCCCGGGCCGTAGCCGCGCTGGACCGGCTCATGGAGGAGCTGGAACGGGTCCAGCAGGACGTGGTGGTGGAGCAGGGCTCCCTGCTCGTCGTGGACAACTACCTGGCCGCGCACGGCCGCCGCTCCTTCCGGGCCCGCTACGACGGCACCGACCGCTGGCTGAAGAAGCAGCTGGTCAGCCGCAATCTGCGGCGCGGTCTGAACACGTCCACCACGGACAGCCACCGGGTGATCCTGTGACCGGGGCCCGTACGGTCGTCGTCTCCGGGGCGTCCAGCGGCATCGGCCGGGCGGTCGCCGCCCGGTTCGCCCTGGACGGCGACCACGTCGTCAACCTGGACGTGGCGAAGCCGGACGGCGAGGTCCCCGGCGTCCGGTGGCTCGACGTGGACGTCGCCGACTGGGACGCCGTGGGCGAGGCCGTCGCCGCCGTCCAGGAGTCCACCGGCCGGCTCGACGTGGTGATCGCCAACGCCGGGATCAGCATCCGCCACGGCGTCCTCGAACTCACCGAGGCCGAGGCGCGCAGGACCCTCGACGTCAACCTGATGGGCGTCCTGGCGCTGTGGCGGCACGCCGCCGGGCACATGGTCCGCCAGGGCGACGGCGTGCTCCTCGCCACCGCGTCCGTCAACGGCTCGCGCGGTTACCCGCTCTACGCGGACTACAACGCCTCCAAGGCCGGGGTCGCCTCGCTCTGCCAGACCTTCGCCATGGAGCTGAGCCCGATGATCCGGACCGCGTGCGTGACCCCGGGGGCGGTGCTCACACCGATGCAGGAGGCGGAGTACACCCCGGCCATGCTGGACGAGGTCAACGCGCGGATTCCGGCGCGGCGGCACGCCCTGCCGGAGGAGATCGCCGCCGCCTTCCACTTCCTGGCCTCGGACGGGGCCCGGTTCATCACCGGCCAGGAACTCGTCGTCGACGGCGGCGAGACCGCCGGCGCCACGACGGCCTTCTTCCCCGGCCACACCGGACAGCCGTAGCAGGACGCGCCCGGGGCCGCCGGACCCTCACCTCCGGCGGCCCCGGCCCGCCCACGACCGCAGAACACGACCGCCGTACACGACCGCCGTACACGACCGCCGTACACGACCGCCGAACACGACCGCAGAAATGGAACGATCATGACCGAGCGCCCCGTGTTCGACCCGGCGCACCTCGACACGGCCGACCTGTCCGACCCCCGGCTGCACGCCACGTACGACCTGCGCGAGCTGTGGAGCCACCTGCGGACCGAGTCGCCGGTGCACTGGCACCCGCCGGCCGGGCAGACCGACGGCTTCTGGGTGCTGACCCGTTACGAGGACGTCGCCGCCGTCTACAAGGACAGCCGCACCTTCACCTCCGAGCGCGGCAACGTGCTCGACACCCTCCTCCACGGCGGGGACTCCGCCGCCGGGCGGATGCTCGCCGTCACCGACGGCCGCCCGCACTCCGCTCTCCGCGGTGTGCTCAGCAAGCCCTTCTCGCCGCGCTCGCTGGACGTCGTCGTGGACAGCGTGCGGCGCTCCACCCGCGAGCTGATCCGGCAGGCCGTGGAGCGCGGCAGCTGCGACTTCGCGACCGACGTCGCCGCGCACATCCCACTCGCCGCGATCTGCGACCTGCTCGGCGTCCCGCCGAAGGACCGGGGTCTGATCATCGAGCTGACGTCGTCGGCGCTCTCCTCCACCGACGGCGCCCCCACCCAGGAGGGCACCTGGTCCTCCCGCAACGACCTGCTGCTCTACTTCTCCGAACTCGCCCAGTCGCGGCGCGAGAAGCCGTACGACGACGTGGTGAGCCTGCTCGTCAGCAAGGAGGTCGACGGGCGCCCGCTGACCCACGAGGAGATCATCTTCAACTGCTACAGCATCATCATGGGCGGCCACGAGACGACCCGGCTCGCGATGATCGGCGGCTTCCGCGCCCTGGTCGACCACCCGGACCAGTGGCGGGCCCTGTGCGACGGCGATGTACCGGTGGCCCAGGCGGTCGAGGAGATCCTGCGCTGGACCACCCCCGCCCTGCACAGCGGACGCACCGCGACCCAGGACACCTTCCTCGGCGGCCGGTTCATCGAGGAGGGCGACGTCGTCACCGTCTGGAACGCCTCCGCCAACTTCGACGAGACGGTCTTCCCCGACCCCTACCGCTTCGACCTGGCGAGGACCCCGAACAAGCACCTGAGCTTCGCCCACGGGGCGCACTTCTGCATCGGCGCCTACCTGGCCCGGGCCGAACTCTCCGCCGTGGTCGAGGGTTTGCGCGAGTACGCCGCCGAGCTGGCGGTCACCGGTGAGGAGAGCCGGGTCTACTCCAACTTCCTCAACGGCCTCGCGAGCCTCCCGGTGACCCTGACGTCCAGGGCCCTGACCTCCGCCTGAGCCGCCGCCCCCGGCCCCGTACCGCCGTCCGGTACCGGGGCCGGTACGGCGAGCCCCACCCGCAGCAGCCCGTGCCCGGCCGCCCAGGCCCCCCGCAGCAGCGCAGGGAACGGGGGCCCGCCGGGCACCGGGCCGGCCGGCACCCGCGCGGTGAACGTGCCGTCCGCCGACAGGGAGACCTCCGCGTCGAGCCACCCCAGCGGCAGCCCGGTCAGCGGATGCCAGGCCTTGTACACGGCCTCCTTCACGCAGAACGCCAGCCGGTCCCACGCCACCGGCACCCCGGCGCGCCCCAGCTCCGCGACGGCCGCGCGCTCCCCGGCACCCAGCACCCGCCCCGCCACCCCGTGCGGCAGCGGCGCGTCCGGCTCGGCGTCGATCCCGACCGCCCGGAACGCCCCGGCGGGGGCGACGGCGGCGGCCCGGTACCCCACGCAGTGCGTCAGGCTGCCCACCAGGCCCTCCGGCCACTTCGGCCCGTCGCGGCCCTCCCGCACCAGCGGCGCGGGCTCCCTGCCCAGCCGCCGCAGCGCCTCGCGGGCGCAGCCCCGTACGGTCGTGAACTCGCGCCGCCGCTCCTCGACCACATCCGGGATCAGCGCCTCCTCCTCCGGGAAAAGGCGAATCCCGGCCGCGGCCCCCGTGTCACCGAAGGTCTCGACCAGGATCACCCCGGCGGGCAGCAGCCCGTCCGTCACTCCGAGGTCCGGGGACCGGCGGCCGGCGCGGCCGACTCCCGTACCGGCAGGGTGGAGTCCTTCGCGCGCAGGCCCAGGAAGTACTGCTGGACGAGCAGCGTCACGCCCATGCCCAGCCACAGCGCGTTGATGTTGATCGGCTCACCGGTCGCCACATGCGCGATCGCGCCCACCACGAGCCGCGCCGCGATCGTCGCCAGCCACAGCCACATCGTGCCCATGCCGCCCTTGCGGATCACCTTGCCCGCGGGGGTCCGCCACATCGGCATCGACCGGGCGCGCAGCGCGCCGAACACCACGGAGACGGCGAGCGCCAGCGCCAGGAAGCCGATCCCGCCCGCCGTCGCCTCGCTCGGGCCCGGCGGCACACAGCCCCGCGCCACGAGCAGCGCGCACCAGATGTACATCTGGGGCCTTACCTCCCGTGCGGTGAACTGGGTGATCAGCACCCCCACCGTGATCCCCACGACGAGAACGGTGTTGAACACGACGGCGAAGTCGCCGCTCCCGTCGACGTGGACCGCCGCGAGCTGCGCGGTGGGGGCGGCGGAGCCGTGGGCGAGCAGGCTGAGCATGGGCGTTCCCTTGGGGTCGGGGGTGGGGGGTACGGGTTACGCGGTGCGCGCGAGGGCGTCCGTCAGCGCGGCGACCATCGCGGCGGGGCCGGTGTGGGGGAAGTGGTGACCGCCGGGCAGCAGCGTGAGCGAGAAGCCGGCTCCGGCGCAGTGCCGCCACTCGGGCAGTCCGTCGGCGCGCGTCACCTCGTCGTCGGCGCCACCGAACACGTGCAACGGGCCGGGAAGCGGGTCCGGTTCGGCGAGCAGGTAGCTCTCCGCGAGCCGGAGGTCGGTGCGCATGGGGCGCATGATCTGGTGCAGGAACTCGGGGTGGGCGAGGAGTTCCTCCGGCAGTCCGCCGTTGCGGAGCAGCCAGTCGAGCAGCCCCTCGTCGGACGCCTCGGACATGGTCGCGGGGGGCGGGATGTGCGGGGCCCGGAAGCCGGAGACGAGGGTGGCGACCGGGGCGGGCAGTCCCCGCGCCGCGATCCGGCGGCTCAGCTCGTAGACCAGTGCCCCGCCGAAGCTGTGCCCGAACAGGGCGTACGGCATGGTGAATTCGGGCGTCAGCCCGGCCAGCAGCCGTTCGGACAGCTCGTCGAACCCGTCCGGCATGGGCTCGTCCTGCCGGGTGCCCCGGCCCGGCAGCTCCACGGGGACCAGCTCGATGCCCGGCGGGACGTGCCGCCGCCACCCCGAGAAGGCCCCGGCGCCCGCGCCCGCCTGCGGTACGCAGATCAGCCGGGTGTGCGCGGTGCCGACGGCCAGCCGGCCGGAGACCCAGCGTTCGTCCTGCGGCCGCGCCGTCACACTCATGGGTCCACCTCTGCTGTCCGGTCACGGTCGCACAGCATTGTGGCAGCGGCCCGGGTGCCCTCTCCAGGCAACGATTCCGGCATGCCGCAGGCAACTGGACCGCTCGTCGGAAGCCCGGATTCCGTACGGAGTTGCCGCGCCCTTGCCGGAGTTGTTGCCTGGAGTCCGGTGCTCACCGGCCGCAGCATGGCCAGGGCCTTTCGTCCGGATCAGGTCGGCACCCGAAAGTGGAGAAGTCCCATGACTGACAGCAGCACCGTGATCGACTCCGGCTCGGTGGAGGATCTGGTGAGCAGGCTCGTGCTGCTCGTCGCCCCCCAGAAGAACGAGGACAGCCGGCCCGAGCAGCGCCTCATCTCCGACCTGGGCTACCACTCGCTGGCCCTGGCCGAACTCGCCTTCACCCTGGAGGACCTGTTCGGACTCGAACCGCTCCCGCCGGAGAAGGCGATGTCGCTGGAGAGCGTCGGCGACGTCACCGGGCTCATCGCCGCCGAACTCGACGGCGGCGCCGGGCACCTGCCGAACGACGACGACATCCAGCTGATCTTCGCCCGCTACGGCGTCGAGTGGGCGCCGCAGGCCGCGTAAGGCGCTGCACCCCCCGGAACGGCCGCATGCCGTGCTGTCCCCCGCACACGGCATGCGGTCCGGCGCCCCCTACGGCCGGTTCGGCTCCGCGTACCCCGCGACCTCGCGCGGGCTCCGCGCGCCCGGGCCCACGTAACGCGCCGACGGGCGCACCAGGCGGCCCGTGCGCTTCTGCTCCAGGATGTGCGCCGACCAGCCCGCCGTACGGGCGCAGGTGAACATCGACGTGAACATGGGCGCCGGGACCTCGGCGAAGTCCAGCATGATCGCCGCCCAGAACTCCACGTTCGTCGCGAGCACCCGGTCCGGGCGCCGCGCGTGCAGCTCCTCCAGGGCCGCCTTCTCCAGCGCCCGCGCCACCTCGTAGCGGGGCGCGCCCAGCTCCTCGGCGGTGCGCCGCAGCACCCGGGCGCGCGGGTCCTCGGCGCGGTAGACGCGGTGGCCGAAGCCCATCAGCCGCTCGCCCCTGTCCAGTGCCTTCCGCACGTACGCCGTGGCGTCGCCGGTCCGCTCGATCTCCTCGATCATGCCGAGCACCCGGGACGGGGCGCCGCCGTGCAGCGGGCCCGACATGGCCCCCACCGCCCCGGACAGCGCGGCCGCCACGTCCGCCCCGGTCGAGGCGATGACCCGGGCGGTGAACGTCGAGGCGTTCATGCCGTGCTCGGCGGCGGACGTCCAGTACGCGTCCACGGCCTTCACGTGCCGGGGGTCCGGCTCGCCCCGCCAGCGGATCATGAACCGCTCCACGACCGACTCGGCCTTGTCGATCTCGCGCTGGGGGACCATCGGCACGCCCTGTCCGCGCGCCGACTGCGCCACGTACGACAGCGCCATCACGGCGGCCCGCGCCAGGTTCTCGCGGGCGGTCTCCGCGTTGATGTCCAGCAGCGGTTTCAGCCCCCAGACCGGGGCGAGCATCGCCAGCGCGGCCTGCACGTCCACCCGGACGTCACCGGAGTGCACGGGGATCGGGAACGGCTCGGCGGGCGGCAGACCGGGCTCGAACGCCCCGTCCACCAGCAGGCCCCACACATGGCCGAAGGAGACGTGACCGACGAGATCTTCGATGTCGACGCCCCGGTACCGGAGCGAACCGCCTTCCTTGTCGGGTTCGGCGATTTCCGTCTCGAACGCGACGACTCCTTCGAGTCCGGGTACGAAGTCGGACATCAGGCGGCTCCCTCGGATCGACGGCTGCGCCGGGGGGATCTCCAGCCCGTCCGGCCGCTGCGGCAGGATGGCACCGTGCCCACCCCAGACTCCTCCTTCGATTCCACCACCGATCCGGCCGCGATGCGCGAGCAATACCGATCCGAGACCTTCGCCGAGGACTCGCTCGCGCCCGATCCGATGGACCAGTTCGCGCTCTGGTTCCGCCAAGTCGCCGCCGGCGGCATGCTGCACGAGCCGAACGCCATGGTGGTCTCCACGGCGACCCCCGAGGGCCGCCCCTCGTCCCGCACGGTGCTGCTGAAGATGTACGACGCGCGCGGCTTCGTCTTCTTCACCAACTACGGCTCGCGCAAGGGCCGCGAGCTGGCGGCCAACCCGTACGTCTCGCTGCTCTTCCCCTGGCACCCGCTGGCCCGCCAGGTCATCGTCACCGGCACCGCGGCCCGCGTCCCCCGCGAGGAGACCGTCGCCTACTTCCGCACCCGCCCGCACGGTTCCCAGCTCGGCGCCTGGGCGAGCGACCAGTCGACGGTGATCGGCAGCCGCGAGGAGTTGCTCACCCGCTACGAGGAGTTGTCGTCCCGCTACCCGGAGGGCGAGAAGGTCCCGGCGCCCCCGCACTGGGGCGGCTTCCGCGTCGTCCCCGAGACCATCGAGTTCTGGCAGGGCCACGAGAACCGGCTCCACGACCGGCTGCGTTACGTCCGCGAGGGCGGCGAGGACGGGACATGGCGGGTCGAGCGGCTGTGCCCGTGAATCGCCCCCGACATGCGGAAACCCGCAGGCTCTGGTCCCTCCTTGCGGAGGAGCCGGCCGGATCTACCGGCGAGCCTGCGGGTCGGTGACTGCTTGGGTTTCGGCAGACAGTCCGCCGAGGTGCACGAAGTGCGACGACGGGCTGTCAGCCCGCAGCCACCTCACGAATCCGATAAGACTGCACTTTTCGGATCACCTCCTTTCAACGTGTACGGACAGCTTAGGAACCCCTCCGGGCCCGCACAACCGAATTAACGGCGGACCGATTTCCGGGAAAGTCCCTGTGCCCTGGGTCACGTTCGAGTTCAATGGTCTGACGTGCGGTTATGGCGGACACCTCGCGCAGGGGGACCGGGATGAGTGCTTCCACGAGCAGGGGGACGGCCGGCGCGGAGCTGCTGGCGGCCCTCCTCGACGGCATGGACGCGGCGCTCTGCGCCTTCGACGCGGACGGCACCGTCACCCACTGGAACCGCGAGGCCGAGCGGGTCCTCGGCTGGTCCGCCGAGGAGGCCGTGGGGCGCCCGGGCTTCGCCGGATGGGCCGTGCGCCGGGCCGACGCGGACGAGGTGCAGGGGCGGCTGATGGCCGTCATGGGCGCGCCGGGCCGCCAGGTGCACGAGTTCGCGCTGCTCCGGAAGGACGGCGGCCGGGTCCTCGTGCGCACCCAGTCCGCCGGGGTCCGGGGCGCGGACGGGAAGCCGGCCGGGGTGTACTGCGCGTTCAGCGAGGTCCACGCCCAGATCGACCTGGAACGGGCGATCGCGCTCAGCGAGGCCCTGTTCGAGGACGCCTCCTGGGGCGTCGTCCTGGTCGACGTGGACCTGCGCCCCACCGTCGTCAACGCCCACGCGGCCCGCGCTCTGGGCGGCGGCCGTACGACCCTGCTCGGGCGGCCCCTCGGCGAGGCGATCGCCCAGGGGGTCGAGGAGCTGGAAGGCGCCCTTCAGCACGTTCTGGCCGAGGGGGCGCCGGGCCCGCCCGCCGAGCTGTGGGTGACCCTGCGCGGGGGCGAGGGCACCCGCCGTCGCTGCTGGCGCAGCGGCTTCCTGCGGCTGGCCTCCCCGCTCACCGAGGAGCCCGTGCCGCTGGGCGCCGGCTGGGTCTTCCAGGACGTCACGGAGGCCCGGCTCGCCGCCCAGGAGGCGGACCGGCTGCGGTTCCGCTCCAACCAGCTGCACCGCGCCGCGCGGTCCGCCGCGGAGTGCGAGGACCCGATGGAGGCCGCGATGTCGTCGCTCGACTTCGCGCTGGCCGGGTTCGCCGACCACGCGCTGGTCGACCTGGTGGCGGGGGAGCGCCTGGTCCGGGCGGCGGCCACCCCGGCCGACGCGCCGGGCCCCTGCCTCCCGGTGGCCGGCGGCGGCATCCCCCTGCGGTACGCGCCCGGCCACCCGGCCCTCCAGGCGGTGGACCGCACGGGCTCGGTGCGCACGTCGGCGGGGGCGGGGCGTACGGACGGCGAGTGGGCGCGGCAGCGGCAGTGGCCCCCGGACGCGGTCCACGCGCTCGCCACGGTCCTGCGCAGCCGCGGCCGCACCCTGGGCGTGGTGACGTTCCTCCGCTCCGCGCACCGCAGCGCGTTCGAACGCCCGGACGCGACGTACGCGGAAACGGTGGCCGCCCGGGTGGCGGCCTCGGTGGACCTGCGCATGTCCAGCCCGTCCGGCGATTGAGGACGGAACCGCTGCCGCCGGGAAACGGCGCCCCCGGTCCGGGAAGCCCCAGGCTCTAGTGCCGGTAGAAAATCCGCTCCGCGTACTGCGACATCACGCGCCCGTTCCACTCGTGCCCGCCGTCCACGTTCCCCGACCGCAGCAACGGCGGCTCGATGCCCCGCTCCAGCAGCCGTTCCGCCGCCGCGGCCATCATGCCCTGCATGATCGCGCTGGTGACCACCGTGGACGCCGGCGCGAACGGCGCCTCGATGCCGTCCACCTCCAGCTCCGCGTCGCCGACCGCGATCCCGCTGTCGAGGACGATGTCGCAGTGGTCCCGCAGGAAGCCGCCCGAGCTGTGCCGGGACCGGGTCTCCTCCGCGTACGCGACCGAGGTGACGCCGATGACCTTCAGGCCCAGCGCGCGGGCGTTGAGGGCCATCTCGACGGGCAGGGCGTTGCGCCCGGAGAGCGAGATGATCACGAGCACGTCGCCTGACTTCGCGGGGCTGGAGTCGAGCACCGCGCCCGCGAGGCCGTCCACGCGTTCCAGGGCGGAGCCCAGGGTGGCGGGCATGACGTCCACGCCGAGGGTCCCGGGCACGGCCATGAGGTTCATCAGGGCGAGCCCGCCCGCCCGGTAGACGACGTCCTGCGCGGCGAGCGAGGAGTGCCCGGCACCGAAGGCGAAGAGCCGGCCGCCCGCCTCGACGGTGTCGGCGATCGCGGCACCGGCGGCCGCGATGTTCCCGGCCTCCTCGTCCCGCACCCTCCCCAGCAGGCCGATCGCCGCATCGAAGAACTGACCGGCCAGCTTGCTTTCGCTCATCGGGGAGGACCTTTCCGGCGGGGTGGGATGTCCATGGGGCGTCCGTAACGCCGATCACGTTGCGGTCTGGACCAGTGACCTGTCAATACCGCACGACCCCGGTGGCGACGGCGCGGCACGGTTCCGCGCGCGATGCGTCAGAATTGATGCCAGGGCCAGCGCACGATTGCATCGAGGGGCACGAATGTCCGGACTGATCGACACCACGGAGATGTATCTCCGCACCATCCTCGAACTCGAAGAGGAAGGCGTGGTCCCCATGCGCGCCCGGATCGCGGAACGGCTGGACCAGAGCGGTCCGACCGTCAGCCAGACCGTGGCGCGGATGGAGCGCGACGGCCTGGTCCAGGTCGCGGGCGACCGGCACCTGGAGCTGACCGAGGAGGGCCGCCGCCTCGCGACCCGCGTCATGCGCAAGCACCGGCTTGCCGAGTGCCTGCTGGTCGACGTGATCGGCCTGGAGTGGGAGCAGGTCCACGCCGAGGCGTGCCGGTGGGAGCACGTGATGAGCGAGGCGGTCGAACGCCGGGTGCTGGAGCTGCTCCGCCACCCGACGGAGTCGCCGTACGGCAACCCGATCCCGGGCCTGGAGGAGCTGGGCGAGAAGGCCGAGGCCGACCCCTTCCTCGACGAGGGCATGGTCAGCCTCTCCGACCTCGACCCGGGCAGCGACGGCAAGACGGTGGTGGTCCGCCGGATCGGGGAGCCGATCCAGACGGACGCCCAGCTGATGTACACGCTGCGGCGGGCGGGCGTGCAGCCCGGCTCCGTGGTCAGCGTGACGCAGTCGCCCGGCGGGGTGCTGGTCGGCAGCAGCGGCGAGGCGGCGGAGCTGGACTCCGAGGTCGCCTCGCACGTCTTCGTCGCCAAGAGGTAGACGCGCTTTCCGGGAAACCGGGCACCGGCAGCCGCCGGTGCCCGGTTTCTCTCTTTTTCCGTACCGAACCGCAGCGCTCCGGCGCGGACCGTGCCACGCTGTGGCGGAGGGGTGGCTGAGCGTGCGGGCCACCGCCCGTGCCGCCGGGGAGGGGAGCTGCGATGCACCCGTCGTACGCAGACATGCGGAGGGCCCCGGCGCCGCAAGGCGCCGGGACCCGTCCCTCCCTGTGTCCGACCTGGAGCCCCGAGCTCCCGAGGTCGGTCCCGCGAGCCCTCATCCCCGAGCGGCCCGCCTCCTGCAGAACATCTCCCCTCCGCTGCCGTCGTCAATCCTGGGAAGCCGTCACTCGAACGAGCGGTGTTGGCCGGCAGATCCCGGTTTTCGAATAGAGGTTCGATAGTCTGGCCGGCACGACCACCCGGTGACCCAGGGAGAGAAGGGGGTGCCAGAAGCTATGGCGCGGCGCATCGAAGTGACCGGATCGGACGGCGTACGCCTCGCGGCCTGGGAGTTCGCCGACCCGCCCGCGGCGGGCGCGGACGGCGCCCCGGCCCCCGCCGTCTTACTGCTGCACGGCCTGATGGGCCGGGCCTCGCACTGGGCTTCCACCGCCGACTGGCTCGCCGAGCGGCACCGCCCGGTCGGCCTCGACCAGCGCGGCCACGGCGACAGCGGGAAACCGGCCGACGGCCCCTACACCCGGGACGCCTACGTGGCGGACGCCGAGGCGGTCATCGAACAGCTGGGGCTCGCCCCCGTCACCCTCGTCGGCCACTCCATGGGAGCCCTCACCGCCTGGCAGCTCGCCGCCAAGCGCCCCGACCTGGTCCGCGCGCTCGTCGTCTGCGACATGCGCGCCTCCGCGCTCGGCGCGGCCTCGCAGCGCGAGTGGGAGGACTGGTTCGGGAGCTGGCCGCTCCCCTTCGCCTCGCCCGACGCCGTGCGGCGGTGGTTCGGCGAGGAGGACCCGTGGGTGGAGCGCCCCAGCCCCTCCCGGGGCGCGTTCTACGCCGAGGTGATGGCCGAGCGGGACGGCGGCTGGTGGCCCGTCTTCTCGCGCCGCCAGATGCTGGAGTCCCGCGCCACCTGGGTGTTCGAAGCGCACTGGGAGGAGCTGGCCCAGGTCAGGTGCCCCACGCTGGTGCTGCGCGGGCTGGACGGCGAGCTCGGCCGGGCGGAGGCGCAGGAGATGGTCCGGGTCCTGCCGCGCGGCCGGTACGCCGAGGTGGCCGACGCCGGCCACCTCGTGCACTTCGACCAGCCGGAGGGCTGGCGCGCCGCGGTCGAACCGTTCCTGGAGCAGCTGTCCGAGGACGCGCGGGACGACCGCGAGCCCGTGTCCCCGTAACTCCGCCTTCAGCCCTTGCTGACCGCCGTCAGGATCTCCGGCAGCCGCAGCGCCATGCGCGGGGCCGCCAGCCGCAGCCCGCCCCAGGCGATCAGTGCCCCGTACGCCGCGCCGACCGGCAGCAGCAGCCACAGCCAGTCCGTCCGGTCCGTGACGTGCAGGGTGATCGTCAGCGCGATCACCGGGGCGCTCAGCACGGCCGCCGCGACCATGCCGCCGAGGATGGAGATCCAGGCGAGACCGGCCTGCCCCGGCGCCACGTTCTTGAACGCCCCCTCCTGAGGAATCGAGTACGGGAGGCTCACCGAGGCCACCGAGCCCGTCGCCAGCATCGCGCCCAGCAGCGCGAACGACAGGCCGAGCACCCCCAGCAGCAGCTTCCAGTCGCCGAGCAGCGCCGCCGTCACCACCGCCACGAGCACCGTGTACGGAAGCGTGATCAGCAGCAGCGCCAGGGCCCGGGCGCGCAGTTCGGCGTACGCGTCCCGCGCCGAGGAGATCGTCTGGGCGACCATCCAGAACGCGGAGGTGTCCTGCCCGAACTGGTTGTACATCTGCATGCCGAGCATCCCGGAGGCGAAGCAGGCGAAGTACACCGTGCCCTGGCCCTGGACGGCGTTGATCAGCGGGACGATCAGCCCGACCGCCAGCGCGGTCACCCAGGCCGCCTTCGTCTTCGGGTCCCGTGCCACGTACCGCAGGGACCGCTGCATCACCGTGCCGGTGCGGCCCTCCGGGAGCAGGGCCCACAGGCCCGCGCCGACCCGGCCGGACCTCTCGCGGTCCGGCCCGGCGGCGGCAGTCGTGGAACCGTCCGGTGCGGTCATCAGCTTCGTCAGGCTGCGCCGCCACAGCCACAGCAGCACCGCCGGCGCGGCCGCCGCGCTCAGCAGCTGGACGACGGCCCGCCCGTACGCCCCCTCGGCGGCGGAGCCCACGGACCCGACGGCCGAGGCGGGCGGCACCCAGCGCAGGACGTCCGCCGCCGGGTCGAGCGAGGAGAGCCCGCCGGCCTGCCCGAGGCGCTGGGCCCCGAAGTTGACGACCTGGATGCCCACCGCGATCACCAGGCCGCTGAGGACCGCCAGGTCGCGGCCCTTGCGGGAGGTCAGCAGCCGGGTGTTGGCGGCGGCGACGGCGCGGGCCAGGGCCACGCAGACCAGCAGGGTCAGTGGCACGGCGAGCACCGCGAAGACCACCGCGCCCGCCCCCTCGGCCAGCGCGGCCACCGATCCGGCCGCCAGGCACAGCGTGAACAGCGGGCCGATCCCGATCAGCGAGGAGACCAGCAGCGCGACGATCAGCGGCCGGGGCCGCAGCGGCAGCATCACCAGCCGGGTCGGGTCCAGGGTCTCGTCGCCGGCCGAGAAGAACAGCGGCATCACCGCCCAGCCGAGGGCCAGGACGGCGGTGAGGAGCACCACCACCGAGTCCGCGTGGGCGTGGCCGCGCAGCAGGATCAGCCCGACCAGCTGCCCGGCGGCGATGAGCAGGGCGCCGGCGACCGAGGCGATGTAGGCGGCCCGGCGCCCGGAGGACTGGCGCAGCCCGTTGCGTAGCAGGGCCAGCTTGAGCCGGGCGAATACGGGGATCAGCACCGAAGCACCGGTCGTGGCCCCGGTCCGGGGGCCGGTGCCGGCGGGGGCGTCGAGCACGCTCATCGGTCGCCGCCCAGCCAGTCCAGGGTCGCGCCGGCGTCGCGGTCGCCCGCACCCACCAGCTCCAGGAACGCGTCCTGGAGCGAGGACGCCTCGCCGCGCACCTCGGCCAGCGGGCCCTGGGCACGGATGGCGCCGGCCGCCATGACGGCCACCCAGTCGCACAGCGACTCGACCAGCTCCATCACATGGCTGGAGAAGACGACGGTGGCCCCGGACCGCGTGTAGCGCTCCAGGACCTTGCGGATGGTCTGTGCGGAGACCGGGTCGACGCCCTCGAACGGCTCGTCCAGGAACAGCACTTCGGGGTTGTGCAGCAGGGCGGCGGCGAGCCCGATCTTCTTGCGCATCCCGGTCGAGTAGTCGATGACCAGCTTGTGCTGGGAGCCGGCCAGGTCCAGCACGTCGAGCAGCTGGGTCGCCCGGCTGTCCACCTCCTGGCCGGGCAGCCCGCGCAACCGGCCGGTGTAGGCGAGGAGTTCGCGGCCGGACAGCCGCTCGAAGAGGCGCAGTCCCTCGGGCAGGACCCCGATCCGGGACTTCACCCCGACCGGGTCGCCCCAGACGTCGCGCCCGCCGATCTCGATCCGCCCCTGGTCGGGCCGGAGCAGCCCGGTGACCATGGAGAGCGTGGTGGTCTTCCCCGCCCCGTTGGGCCCCACCAGGCCGATGAACTTGCCGGCGGGCAGGTCCAGATCGATGCCGGCGACCGCGGTCTGCTCGCCGAATCGTTTCCACAACCCCTGGACGCGCACCGCGGGCGGTGCCGGCCGCGGTGCCTCGGTCCCCTCGGTGCCCTCACGTTCTGCCTGGTCCGGCATGTGCACGCCCTTCGAAGTCCCCGTACGTACGTGTCGTACCCGGGGACCACCCTACGAAAGGCGTTCCTGGGCCGTGCCCGGAAGGCCCCGCCCGGCCCGCCCTGCGGGCGGACGGCGCTACTTTCGAAACACGCCCTGACGCGCGTCGGCCGCCGCCCGCCCGCAGGCGTACGCGAGCGGGCCGATCAGCTCCTCGACCTCGGGCAGCCAGCGGTTGGCGGTCGTGGGGGAGCGGGCCCACTGCACCGCGCCCGCCCCGCCGACCCGGGTCGGGGGCGCGACGACGTAACCGCCCTCGCCGACGCCGCGCAGGCCGATCGACGCGGCGTTCCACCCGGCCCGGCGGGCCAGGTCCTCCGCCTTCGCGGCGGCGCCGGGCAGCACGAAGAACTGCATGCGGCGGTCGGGGGTCCGGGTGACCGGGCCGAGCGGCAGGCTCATCCGCTCCATCCGGGCGAGCGCCAGGAAGCCCGCCGACTCCGGCACGTCGACGGCGTCGAACGCGCGCCCGGTGGGCAGCAGCACCGCGGCGCCCGGCCGCCGGGCCCACATCCGGCGGGCCGCCGCGCCGCTGCCGGTGGCCCCGTCCGCCCAGTCGGCCCCGGCGGGGTGGGCGCCGGGCGCGGCGCACGCCTCCTCGCCGCAGGAGCACCGCCGGTCACCGCCGGACGGCTCCAGCCAGGTGCCCGGGCACACGTCCCAGTGCCTCTCCTCCGTGTACCGCACGGCGGCGTCGAGCAGCTGCTCCACGCGCTGCCGGGGGACCTGCGCGGCTTCCATGACTCCGATGGGCTCTTCCACGTCCAGCTCAACTACGGGCTTCACGAAGAGTTACGGCCGCCCGGTGCGCGGTTCCGCACACGGGGCGCACGGATGCACGGGCGGGGGCGCGTGGGAGAGGCACGGGCCCTGGGCGGGTAGCTGCTTACGGGACGTCCGGCAGGGGCGGTTCGGCGCGGCATTTTAGTGACTGGCCGTGACGAATGCGGTAAGTCGCTCGGAAAGTGACCAACACGATGAATCGGCGCATTTCTCAGACATATGTCGGGCAGTGATCCCGCCACCTATCACTGCGGCCTCAGGGGGACACACATGGCAGCCAGGCCACTCGTCGCACGTCAGCCGAACGAACGGCTCCAGACGCTCATCCAGGAAGCCGGATGCTCCAACGCGGGCCTCGCCCGCCGGGTCAACATGGTCGGGGCCGAACGCGGCCTCGACCTCCGCTACGACAAGACGTCCGTGGCCCGGTGGCTGCGCGGCCAGCAGCCGCGCGGCCGGGCGCCGGGCACCATCGCCGAGGCGCTGGGCCGCAAGCTCGGCCGTACGGTCACGATCGACGAGATCGGGATGGCCAACGGCAAGAACCTCGCCTCGGGCGTCGGCCTCCAGTTCGCGCCGACGGTGACCGGGGCGATCGAGCAGGTCTGCGAGCTGTGGCGCAGCGACGTCGGGCGCCGCGACTTCCTCACCGGCTCGGCGGTCGCCTCGTCCGCGCTCGTGGAGCCCAGCCGGGACTGGCTGATCACCGGCGCGGACCCGCAGGTCGCCCGGGCCGCCGGGTCCCGGGTCGGGATGGCGGACGTGGAGGCGGTGCGGGCGACGACGGCCGCGCTGGTCGACCTCGACCACCGCTTCGGCAGCGGCCACGTGCGCCCGGTCCTCGTGCACTACCTCAACAGCGTGGTCTCCGGGCTGCTTTCGGGGGCGTACCGCGAATCGACGGGCCGCCAGCTGTTCGCGGCGGTCTCCCGGCTCACCGAACTCGCCGGCTACATGGCCATCGACACGGGCCAGCCGGGCCTGGCCCAGCGCTACTACATCCAGGCCCTGCGCCTCGCGCAGGCGGCGGGCGACCGCGCGTACGGCGGCTATGTGCTGGCCGCCTCGATGAGCCACCTCGCCGCCCAGCTCGGCAACCCGCGTGAGATCGCCCAGCTGGCGCGGGCCGCGCAGGAGGGCGCGCGCGGCCGGGTCACCCCGCGCGCGGAGGCGATGTTCCACGCGGCGGAGGCGCGCGGCCACGCGCTGCTCGGCGACGCCCGCACCTGCCTGGAGACCGCGGCCCGGGCCGAGGCCGCCCTGGAGCGGGCCGAGCCGGACAGCGGGGACGACCCGGACTGGATCGCCCACTTCGACCACGCCTACCTCGCGGACGAACTCGCCCACTGTCACCGGGACCTGGGGCAGGCGGAGGCCGCCGCGCGCCGGGCGAAGGAGTCCCTGGACGGCCACCCGGAGTCCCGGGCCCGGCGCCGGGGCATCGGCCTCGCGCTGCTGGCCACGGCCCAGGTGCAGCTGCGGGAGGTCGAGCAGGCGTGCCACACGGGGACCCGGGCGATGGAGCTGCTCGGCACGGTGCGCTCGACCCGGGGCGCGGAGTATCTGGAGGACCTCCAGCAGCGCCTGCTGCCGTACGGGGACGAGCCCGCGGTACGGGAGTTCGGGGCGCGCCTCGAACTCCAGGCGGCGTGAGCGGGGGCGGGTGGGCCCTTAACTGCGTCTGGAGGGGCCGCGGCGTTACACCGTGTGTCACGGCCGTGCTGCGGACCGCGGGCACTTGGCGCACCGCGGCTGCCACCCGATAGCGTGAGTCGACGATTCCCTAGTTGACACGCACGTAGGAGTCCCCGTGACACAGAGCGGACAGGGCGACGAGCAGCAGCCCCCTGCTGTACGACCCGCGCACGAGGGTGTCGTGCTGCCCTCGGACGGCGGCGAGCCCTGGACGCCGGGAAGAGCGGCGGACCAGGCGCCCCCGGCCGGCGGCCGGCCGTGGGGGCAGACCTGGGGCCCGCAGGACGGCGGGCAGGACCCGTACGGGCAGCAGCCGCAGCAGCCGTACCAGGCGGGCCCGCAGCAGCAGGGGCCGTACGGACAGCAGCCCGGTGGGTACGGACAGCAGCACGCGTACGGCCAGAACCAGAGCGGCCCGTACGGCCAGGACCAGGGCGCCGCGCCCTTCCCGCCCGCCCCGCAGCAGCCCGCCCGGCCCCAGCCGTACGCTCAGCCGCTGCCGCCCGAGGCCGGGGCCGGGGCGGTTCCGGGCGGGGACGCCGACGCCACGCAGTACATCGCGCCGGTCCCCGGCGGCCCCGCGCCCGGCGGGCTGCCGCCGGAGAACCCCGCGGAGTCCACGCAGTTCCTGGGCCGCGCCGCGCAGGCCCCGCAGGGCGGCGGCGGGGACGCCGAGGCGACCCAGTACATCCCTCCGGTGCCCGGCGGCGCCCCGTACGGCATCCGGCCCGGGACGCCCGGCGAGCGGCAGCCGCCCGCCGAGTTCGACAACCTCTTCCGCAGCGACGCACCCGAAGGCGCGACGCAGCAGATGCCGCGGTTCGACCCGGCCCAGCAGCAGGCCCCGTACCAGCAGCCCCCGCGGCAGCAGCCGTACCAGGCGGGCCCGCCGCCGCAGCAGGGCTTCCAGCAGCCGCCCCCGTACAGCGGCCCCCAGGACGGCCCGGGGCGGGACGAGGGCGACGGCGGACGGCGCAAGAAGTCCGGCGCGGTGCCGCTGATCGCGGCCGTCGTCGTCGGCTGCGCGGTGATCGGTCTCGGCGCCGGCGCGCTGATGAGCGGTGGCGACGACGACAAGGACGCCAAGCAGCCGGTGGCGTCCGCGAGTTCACCGGCCGCCGCGGAAGAGCCCGGCAAGAAGGAGCAGCCCGCCGCCGACCCGGCGAAGCCGCAGGCCGAGGCGCTGGACAAGCTCCTCGCGGACAGCAACAACAGCCGCGCCGCGGTGATCGGGGCGGTCGAGAAGACCAAGTCCTGCACCGACCTGGACACGGCCGTCTCCGACCTCAAGGGCGCCGCGACGGAACGCCGCGACCTGGTCACGCGGCTCCAGGCGCTGTCCGTGGACAAACTGCCGGACCACGACCGGCTGACGGCCGCGCTCACCACGGCGTGGCAGGCGTCCGCGTCCGCCGACGACCACTACGCCGCCTGGGCGGCGCAGGCCAAGAGCAAGAAGGTCTGCAAGCACGGGCACGCGAAGACGACCTCGCACACCAAGCAGGCCACCGTGAAGAGCGCCGAGGCCAGCAAGGCGAAGCAGGAGGCGTCCGGGCTGTGGAACAAGATCGCGGAGAAGTACGGCCTGACCAAGCGCCAGGCGACCGCGCTCTGACCTCCCCGGCCCGCCAGGGCCTGTCCGGCGAATCCTCGCGGGACGGGCCCTGGACCGGTCCGGCGCACCCGCGCCGGTTCAGCGGGTCGCGCTCGCCTCGGCCATGGTCTCCGTGACGTCCACGAAGTCCTTCCGCGCCGCGACGAGCCGCCCGTCGCGCACCACCTGGAACGTCACCTTGCTGTTGACGACGCGGGGGTACGCCTGCGAGCCGATCATGTCCTCGTAGCGCCAGCGCAGCGCGGGCGTGAGGCCCCCGGTGTCGGCGCGGACGCCCTTGCCGAGGGCCCTGGTGAGCTTCGACGCGGTGATCCCGGACTCGTGCATCGACTCGATGACCGACTTCAGCGCGGTGTACGCGATCCAGGTGGTCTGCACGCCGGTGTCGTCCGGGTCGATCCGGTTGTCGCCGAAGGCGTACTCGCGGATCACCTTCCGCATCGGGTCCCACCGGGCATCGCCCGGGGGCGGGTACCAGCCGGTGACGTACGCCCCTTCGAACGGGCTGTCCCGGCCGCCGGTGCGGTCGATGAGCGGCTGACCCACACTGCCGAGCACGGAGGCCACGCGCACGGCGGCGCCCCCCGGTTCCAGCCGCCGGAACGAGTCGAAGAAGGTCTCCGTGCGGTCGCCCAGCACGGACGTCACGCACCCGCCCGCCGCGCCCGCCCCGGAGAGCGCGCGTCGTGCCTCCGCGTCGTACGAGGTGGCGCCCTCGGCGGCCGGTATGTCGAGCGGCAGCGGCCGCCCGGCGCCCTTGAGGCCGGTGCGCAGCAGCCATGCCTGGCTGTCGCCGGCCAGCGTGTCCGGGCGGACCAGCGAGACCCGGTCGCAGTCGTGCGACAGCTGCTCGGCGGTGCCGGCGAGCAGCGCGGACTGGCCCCCGGTCACCGGGTAGGACGCATAGCTGCGGAACTCCTCCTCGGAGGCGCCGTAACCGCCGATGTACGGGATGCCGGCGACCTCCAGCGGGGCCATGTACGCCCGCCCGTGCCGGCTGTACGAGCCGACGACCGCGACCGCCTTCTCCTCGACGGCCTTGCGGGCGCAGTCCCCCGCCCCGGTCCAGGCGTCCTGTTCGTCACAGGTGACGACGCGCAGCTCGTGCCCGTCGATCCCGCCCCGCGCGTTGATCCAGCGCCCGTACGCCCGCGCCATGGCGGTCATCCCCGCCATGTTCTCGGCGTCCGGTCCCGAGGCGCCGCTCGGAGCCCAGGTCACGACGGTGACGGGCTCCCTGGAGTCCCCCGAACCCCCAGGGAGCGCGCCGCAGCCGGACAGCAGCATGGCCCCGGCCGTCACCGCACCGGTGAGCAGTCCGAAGGGGCGGGAGGGATGGGGGCGTCGCCGTCCGGTCATGGACCGAGACCCTTCCCCGCCCCGGGTAACGCCGTGGTGTGGTGCCGTCAACGGCCGGTGACGTCACCGTGAACGCCAGGGGCCGGTCATCGCCGCCGAAAAGGGAACGTACGATCGACAACCGTGCAGCAAGGTTCCGAGAACTCTTCCCGTCGCGGCCGTCGCTCCTCCACCATGGGCGGCATGCCGCTCAACGACCTTCCGTGGTGGCGCTGGCGCAGCAACGTGCGCTCGGCGCTGCACATGCTCTCCGACCCCGTCTTCCACCGCGAGTGCTGGCTGGCCGGCCGGGAGGGGTACGGCGACGTCACCGACGCCGTGTACCGCCTGGTCGAGGACACCTGGCTCGACAACTGGTCCGCCGAGAAGTACGTCGGCACGATCTTCCGGGACGCCACCGAGGCCGCCCTGGTGGACGCCGCCGTGCTCCGGGTGCTGCGCATCCTGCACCAGGTCGGGGCGGACGCCCACGTCTCCGTCTACCTGGAGCACCCCGGCTGGCCGGAGGCCGTCGCCGCCGCCCGCGAGGCGCACGTGCTGCTCTCCACCAACGACGGCGAGGACCCCGACGCCCCGCCGCGCTCCCTGGACGTCCTCCGCATTCTGACCAGGTCCGCCTGATCCACGCCCTGTGTGGCACGCTACGGGGATGACCGCGCCGCAGCCTGCCCCCGACCAGTACGTCCTCACGCTGTCCTGCCCCGACAAACAGGGCATCGTGCACGCCGTGTCGAGCTACCTCTTCATGACCGGCTGCAACATCGAGGACAGCCAGCAGTTCGGGGACCACGACACGGGTCTGTTCTTCATGCGCGTCCACTTCTCGGCGGGCACCCCGGTCACCGTCGACAAGCTGCGGGCCAGCTTCGCGGCGATCGGCGACTCCTTCGCGATGGACTGGCAGATCCACCGCGCCTCGGAGCGCATGCGGATCGTGCTCATGGTCAGCAAGTTCGGCCACTGCCTGAACGACCTGCTCTTCCGGTCCCGGATCGGCGCCCTGCCGGTCGAGATCGCCGCCGTCGTCTCCAACCACCCGGACTTCGCCGAGCTCGTCGCCTCGTACGGCGTGCCCTTCCGGCACATCCCGGTGACCCGCGACAACAAGCCGCAGGCCGAGGCGGAGCTGCTGGACCTGGTCCGCGAGGAGAACGTCGAGCTGGTCGTCCTGGCCCGCTACATGCAGGTCCTCTCGGACGACCTGTGCAAGCGGCTCAGCGGCCGGATCATTAACATCCACCACTCGTTCCTGCCGAGCTTCAAGGGCGCCAAGCCGTACCACCAGGCGCACGCGCGCGGCGTGAAGCTCATCGGTGCCACCGCCCACTACGTCACCGCCGACCTGGACGAGGGCCCGATCATCGAGCAGGAGGTCGAGCGCGTCGGCCACGGTGTCACCCCCGACCAGCTCGTCGCCATCGGCCGGGACGTGGAGTGCCAGGCCCTGGCCCGCGCGGTGAAGTGGCACGCGGAACGCCGCATCCTGCTCAACGGCCGCCGCACGGTCGTCTTCGACTGAGCGGTTCCACGGGCAGGGCTACAGCCGGCTGAGCGAGGCGGCGGCGGACAGCACGTCGCCGATCGCCTCGCGGTCCCCGCGCTGCCCGGCCGCCGCCTCCACGGGCGGCACGTGCCCCGCCACCAGCCGGCAGAACTCCACCCCGTCCAGCGCGACCTGCGCCACCGTGTGCTCGGCGGACCCGAGGGCGGCGGGGGAGTCCAGCGCGATGTACCAGTCCCCGCCGCCCGAGCCCTCGATCTCCAGATGCAGCGAGCGCCCCGGGGCCCCGGCCGGCACCAGCCCCCTGGCCGGTCCGGCGAGACCCGCCCGGCGCCGTGCCGCCAGCGCCTCCGGCAGCATCCGGACCGCCAGGTCGATCATCCGGTGCAGATGCCCGGCGGACGGCGGCTCGTACGGGTAGTCCACCGCCTTCGCGATGTCCCGCGCGTGCACCCAGCACTCGAAGGCCCGGTCGAGCATCGCGTCCTGCAACGGCAGCGCGAAGTCCCCGTACGGCACGGACAGCTCCGAGGCCCCGGGCCGCGCGAACGACACGGTCCTGATCAGCGTGTGGCTCTGCTCGCGCCACGGCTCACGGACCGCGCGGGTGGGCGGGCGCCGGTCGGAGGACCAGAACGCCTCGGTGCGCGCGCTCGGGGTGAGCGGGGCGCCCGGCAGCGGGTCGTCGAGTCCGAGGGCGGCGCCCACCAGGCCGTCCACGCTCATCAGGTGCCCGATCACCCCGGCGACGGTGGTCCGGCGGCCCGCCTGCCGCTCGTCCTCGAACCACTTCAGCCGCACCGGGGCGTGCCACTCGGCGGCGTCGATGTCCCGCAGCAGCGCGTCGAGCCGCGCCGTCTCGGCGTCGTACGGGGCGGCCCAGCCGGGCACCGGGATCTTCGCGGGCCGCCGGCTCAGACAGCCCTCCAGCACCCGGGCCCGCAGCAGCGGATCGAGATCCAGGCTCCGGTCGGTGTGCAGCAGCCCGACCGCGTCCCGCAACCGCAGCGCCTCGCCTGCACAGGGCGCGCACACGGTGAGGTGCGCCTCGACGGCCGCGGTCTCCTCGGCGGAGCACGCGGCGAGCGCCCAGGCGCCCAGGAGGGCCTGGAGCACGCGGTGGGGGAGGACCGGGGCGGGCGCCGGGGGCTCCGGCGGCGCCACGCGGCCCAGGTCGCCGAAGTCGTCCGCGGCGGCCCTGGGACCCGGTATGCGCCGGGCGCCGCGCACCTCGTCGCGGCCCTCCTCGTCCGGGTCGCCGCCCGCGCCGCCGCTCACAGCGCCCTCCCGTATCCGGGCGGCGGGGCGCCCTCCGCCGGCCGGGTCCGCGCGGTGGACAGCAGCTGGAGCCCGAGGCGCAGCCGGCGCCGGGCCTCGTCCTCGGTGACGCCGAGGTCCGCCGCGGTCTGCCGGTAGTCGCGGCGCTGCACGTACGCCAGCTCCAGGGCGGCCCGCAGCGGTGCGGGCATGGACGAGACGATGTAGTCGGCCCGGGCCGCGGCGGTGGCCCGGCGCACCCGCTCGTCCAGGGCGTCCGGACCGCCGGGGCCGTCGTCGTCCGCCGCGCCGCGCAGCCGCCGCACGGACTCGCGGTGCGTGAGGAAGGCCAGCCAGGCCCGCATGGAGCCCTGCTTCGGGTCGTACATGTCCGGGTTCTCCCAGACGTAGCCGAAGACCTCGCGCGTGACCACGTCGGCGGCGTCCTCGTCGTCCAGCATCCGGTTGGCCTGGCTGTGGACGAGGGCGGCGAACCGGTCGTACATCTCGCCGAGGGCGGCGGCCTCGCCGCGCGACAGCCGCTGCTGCATCCTGCGGTCCCAGCGGGGTGGTGCGTTTTCGGCCATCTGCCCTCCAGCCCTCCGGCGTCGGACCTGTGCGTCCCTGTCCCACTCGTCCTGTCCGAATGTAGTCGGCCGTCCCGGGGGAGCACGTCCCTTTACGACAAGTACGTCCTGGGAACACGCCGTCTTTGCGAGACGCGTGTTTCGCGAGGGACGTACGGGGGCAGCCGCCAAGGGAGGAACGCAAACTTCCGGATCACCGGGCTGCCCCGGAATCCCCGGAACGAGAGGCCCGTCGCGTGACCCTGAAAGTCTCGGAGACCGAGCGGGGCGGATGGACCGTGCTGCACATAGGCGGCGAACTGGACCTGCTCACTTCGGCCACCGTCCGCCAGTCCGTCCACGAGGTGGTGGCCGTGGGCCGCCACGACGTGGTGCTGGACCTGTCCGGCGTCCAGTTCTGCGATTCCAGCGGTGTCGGGGTGCTCATCGCCCTGCGCCGCCTGATGCGGTCCTGCGGCGGCCGGCTGCGCCTGATCCTGCCCGCCCGGGGCGCGGAGGAGGGCTCCCACGTCAACCGCGTGCTCGCCGCCCTCGGCGTGCGCCGCTTGTTCGAGGTCTACCCGGACTGGGACGCGGCCGTGGACGAGGAGGCCGAGCCGCTGACGGCCTGAACGCGTCGCCGCCGCACCGGCTCGTGCGGAGCTGTCACAGGGCTGAGCCGGGTAAGTGACACGTGACGCCTGCGGGCGTCGTACGCTCCCCGCATGGACAGCGCAGAGTATGAGCGCAAGATCGCCTTCCGCTTCGCCGCCTTCGACCAGGACGGCAACGGATACATCGATCGCGCGGATTTCAACGCCGCCGCGGCCCGTCTGCTCACCGAGTTCGGTACGACGGCCCGCTGCGACAAGGGCCAGGCGCTCTACAGCGGCGCCGAGGCGTTCTGGCAGGGCATGGCGGGCATCGCCGACGTGGACGGGGACCAGCGTGTCACCCGTGAGGAGTTCGTGGGCGGCGCGGTGAAGCGGCTGCGCGACAACCCGGAGCGGTTCGCGGAGATCGCCCGCCCGTTCCTGCGCGCGGCGCTCGCGGTGGCGGCGGGGCCGTCCAGCGACGGCAGAGCGCCGGTGCCGGCCGTGGAGCGGGCCCTGAAGGTCCTCGGCGCGAGCCCGGAGGCGGCGGCGTTCGCCGCGCAGAGCCTGGACACGGACCGGGACGGCGGCGTCGTCGAGGAGGACGCGGTGGCCGCGCTGGCGGTGTACGTCACGGTGATCGAACCCGACTAGGACCGGACGCCCAGGGGTGCCGAGCCCCTGGGCGTGACGCAGTGCGACCGTCTGCCACCAGGACCGGGTTGTGTCCTTTGCGTGATTCGTCACGGCGTGGAGTCGGCGCCCGCCTCGGGTACGCTCCGTGGGATGCGAGTGGTTCTGGAACCCGGCGGTCCGGACGCGGCCTGTGCGGCGCGGCGGGTCCGCATGAGGTGCTGTTCGACTCCCCGCAATGTGCGTCGCACAGTATGCACCACGGGTACTCCTTCGCGCTGGAATATGCCCGAAGCGCTTGTTGCGGTGACTGTACGTCAACCATGCTGTCGTGCAAGGGAATCACGTTCCGTGACCCTTTGGAGGCGCGAGGCGATGTGTCCGCCGGTTCGGATGGTGTGAGCGGTGCAGGTGCTTCAGGTTCAGTTGGAGGTCGGGCCCGACCCCGCGGAGGTCGGACGGGCCCGCAGATGGGCGCGCTCACGGCTCGCCGGTTCCGGTGTGAGAGACGACGAGCCGCTGGCCGAGACGCTCATCCTGCTCATTTCGGAGCTGGTCACCAACGCGGTCGTGCACACCGGCTGTCCGGCCGTGCTGCGCATGCTCTTCGGCCCGGCGGGCACCCCGGGCGGCGCCGGGACGGTGCGCGTCGAGGTGGCCGACGCCAGCTGCCGCCCCCCGCAGCAGCGGCACGCGCGGGGTGAGGACACCGGCGGCCGGGGCCTGGAGCTGGTCGACGGCCTCGCCGACCGCTGGGGCTGGCAGCCGGAGGGCGCGGGCAAGCGGATCTGGTGCGAGGTGGACCGCGGCGTCCCGCTGATCCAGGTCCAGCTCCAGCCCGGCGCCCACGGGGCCGTCCCGGGCGCCGAGCCCGCGGTCTCCTAGGACACCACCCCCTGGGCCCGGTTCCCCGCCGTCGAGCGGAACGTGCGGCGGTACACCGTCGGCGGGACGCCCAGTGCGGCCTGGAGGTGCTGCCGCAGCGACGTGGAGGTGCCGAAGCCGGCGTCCCGGGCGACCTGGTCGATGGACAGGTCCGTGGACTCCAGGAGCCGGCGGGCCAGCTCCACGCGCTGCTGGGTGAGCCACTGCACGGGGCTGACGCCGACCTCCTCGCGGAACCGCCGGGTGAACGTCCGGACGCTCATCGACTCCTGCTGGGCCATGTCCCGCAGCAGGATCGGCCGCTCCAGCCGGGCCAGCGCCCAGGCCCGCGCGGTCGTCGTCGTGGCGGACTGGGTGTCCGGCACGGGCCGCTGGATGTACTGGGCCTGGCCCCCGTCCCGGTGCGGCGGCACGACCGTGCGCCGGGCGACGTCGTTGGCGACCGCGGTCCCGTGGTCGCGCCGCACCATGTGCAGGCAGAGGTCGATCCCGGCGGCGACCCCGGCGGAGGTCAGCACGTCCCCGTCGTCGATGAACAGGACGTCCGGGTCGACCCGGACGCCGGGGAAGAGCCGCTGGAAGTGGTCGGCGGAGGCCCAGTGCGTGGTGGCGGGGCGCCCGTCGAGATACCCGGCTGCGGCCAGGACGTAGCTGCCGGTGCAGATGGACACCATCCGGGTGCCCGGCCGGACGTGCGCGAACGCGGCGGCCAGCTCGTCGGTCAGCCGGCCCTCGCTGTGGACGGGGCCCAGCTCGTAACTGGCCGGGACGACGACCGTGTCCGCCGTGGCGAGCGCCTCGGGCCCGTGCCCGACCATGATCGAGAAGTCCGCGTCGGTGTGGACCGGCCCCGGCGGCCGGACCGAGCAGGTCACGACGTCGTACAGCTTCCGCCCCCGGTCCTGCGGCTCCATGGGGCGCGCGAGCCCGAAAATCCTCTGGGGGATGCCCAGTTCGAAGGGGAGCAGCCCGTCGAGGGCGAGGACGACGACCCGGTGCGGCACAGCGGACTCCCTTCGGCCGGCCGGGGCCGGTGAAAGCCCCTAGCTGGTATAGACCATAAGCTGATACATGTCTCCGGTGTGAAGGAAAAGTCAGCAGACTCCGTGCGCATTCCCGCCGCGGACCCCCACGCCGCCCCCGGCGGCCCGCCCCCTCTCCCGCCCCTGCCGCCCCTGTTCGAGGAGCCCGGCAGGCAGCTCTGGAACCGTCACTTCAGGCTGTTCTTCGTCGCCCGCACCGCCGCCGTCTTCGGTGACGGCATGATCCCCGTCGCCCTCACCGCGGGGCTCCTCGGCGCCGGCCGCCCGGCCTCCTCGGTCGGTTACGCGCTGGCCTGCTGGATGGGCCCGCTCGCGGTGTTCGTCCTCTTCGGCGGCGTCCTCGCGGACCGGTTCACGCCGCGCCGCATGATGATCATCGCCGACGCGCTGCGCCTGGTCGGCGCCTCCGTGCTCGCCGTGGCCTTCGCGACCGGCAACCCGCCGCTGTGGGCGGTGTACGCGCTCAGCTCGGTGGCCGGCGTCGGTGCGGCCCTGTTCCAGCCGGGCGTCGCCTCCACCGTGCCGCGCGTCGCCCCGGACGTGCAGCGGGCCAACGCCGTGCTGCGCGTCTCCGAGGCGCTGATGACCATGGCGGGCCCCGCCTTCGCGGGCGTCCTCGTCGGCCTGGCGAGCGCCGGCGCGGTCTACGCCGCCAACGCCTCCACGTTCCTGGTCTCCGGGGCGTGCCTCTTCCTGCTCCGGCTGGCCCCGGCCCCCTCGGACGAGGCGCCGCGCGGCTCGTTCCTCGCCGAACTGGTGGACGGCTGGCGCGAGTTCACTGCGCGCAGCTGGCTCTGGGGGGTGATCGCCGTCTGGACGGTGTACGGCTTCGCCGTGCTCGGGCCGATGCTCCCGCTCACCGCCGTCCGCGTGACCGAGGCGCACGGGTCGGGGACGTACGGCGCGATGATGGCGGTGAACGGCGCGGGCAGTGTCGTCGGCGGCCTGCTCGCCCTGCGCCTGCGCCCCCGCCGCCCGCTCGCGGCGGGGGCCGTCGCGCTGACCGGCGTCTGCGTGAACCTCGTGGTGCTGGGCCTCGGCCTCTCCGTACCGGCCCTGGGCGCGGGGCAGTTCGTGGCGGGCGCGGCCTCCGCGTTCTGGCTGGTGATGTGGTCGACCACGGTCCAGACCCACGTACCGCCCGAGTCCCTGAACCGCCTGCACGCGTACGACGTCGCCGGCTCGCTGCTGATGGTGGCGGCGGGCCGCGCGCTGGCGGGCCCGCTCGCGGACGAACTGGGCGCCCCGGAAGTGCTGTTCGCCGGAGCGGTGGTCAACGTCCTGGCGGTCGGCGTGCTGCTCGCGGCCCGCCCGATCCGCCACCTGGAACGGATCGGCTGATCCGGCGGCGAGCGGGGGCTACTTGGTGCGCGCCCGCTCCTCGGACTGCTGCATCTCGATGACGCGAAGGACGTGTGCGCTGGTCTGCCGGCGCACACTTCCGGCGACGATCAGCCCCGTACCGGCCACCGCGAGCGGCGCCGAGATGCCGAGCAGGGTCAGCTGATCGGGCATGGTGGTGTCCATCTTGCAGATGGACGAGGCGCGGAAGCAGTACATCCTGTCCTCCGAGTCCCAGATCAGGTAACCGACGCGGACCCACAGTGCGCAGGCGATGAGCAGCAGCAGGGCACCCCACCCCTGCATCAGCGACGACCTGTGGTTGAAGTGCTGTCGTTCGGCCCACTGCATGAAGTTCCCCCGGGGACGTGGACGGAGCGGCGTGCGCGGGTGCGGCCGCCGGGCGTCGCAGATCGTACGCGCATACGGACGGTGCCGGGGAGGTGGCCCGATTCTTGCGAACCCTGTCCCTCGGGCCACTCGTGGGGGCCCGGCCGCGACCGGATGCTGGGCGGGTGAATCCGACGACCGAGAGCGCCACCCCCGTCGCCCCGATGCCGAACGCTCCCACCGGGCGCAGCCGTTGGCGCGTCCACCGCGCGTGGATCGTCGCCGCCGTCACCTTCGTGACGATCATCGGCGGTGCTGCCGTCAACGCCCTGCCCGGTCTGCTCTTCGACCCGCTCCAGGACGACTTCGGCTGGTCGCGCGGGGAGATCGGGTTCGCCGTCTCCATCGACATGGCGCTGTACGGGGTGACCGCGCCGTTCGCCGCCGCGCTGATGGACCGGTTCGGCATCCGCCGGGTGGTGGCCGCGGCGCTGACCGCGATCGCGGCCGGGTCCCTGGCGAGCGTGTGGATGACGGCCGCCTGGCAGCTGATGCTCTACTGGGGCGTCCTCGTCGGGCTCGGCACGGGCTCGATGGCGCTCGCGTTCTCCGCGACGGTCACCCACCGCTGGTTCACCACCCGGCGCGGCCTGGTGACCGGTGTCCTCACCGCCGCCGGGGCCTCGGGCCAGCTGGTCTTCCTGCCGCTCTGCGCGTGGATCGTGGCCCGGCACGGCTGGCGCCCGGCGTCGGTGACCGTGGCGCTGGCGGCCCTGGTCGTCGTCCCGTTCGTATGGCTCCTGATGCGCGACCACCCGGCGGACGTGGGGCTCGCCCCGTACGGCGGGGAGTACACCGAGAAGCCGGCGCCCGTGCGCGGGGCGGCGGGCCGGGCCCTCCGGATTCTGTTCGACGCGGCCCGCACGGGCCCGTTCTGGCTGCTGGCCGGGTCCTTCGCGATCTGCGGCGCCTCCACCAACGGCCTGATCCGTACGCACTTCGTGCCCTCGGCGCACGACCACCACATGCCGATCACCGCCGCCGCCTCCCTCCTCGCGGTCATCGGGATCTTCGACATCATCGGCACGGTCTTCTCCGGCTGGCTCACCGACCGCTTCGACGCGCGCCGGCTGCTGGCGGTGTACTACGCGCTGCGCGGCGTCTCGCTGCTGTTCCTGCCGCTCCTGATGCAGGCCACCGTGGAGCCGCCGATGGTCTTCTTCATCGTGTTCTACGGCCTGGACTGGGTCGCCACGGTCCCGCCGACCCTGACCCTGTGCCGGGAGCAGTACGGGGAGGACAGCCCGATCGTCTTCGGCTGGGTCCTCGCCTCCCACCAGGTGGGCGCCGCGCTGGTCGCCTTCCTCGGCGGGGTGGCGCGCGACCACTTCGGTTCGTACGACGTCGTCTGGATCGCGGCGGGGGCGCTGTGCGCGGTGGCGACGCTGATGGTGCTGGTGATCCGGCGCGTGCGGGGCCCCGAGGGGGCGGCGCCGGTGGCGTAGGGCCAGAATGCGCGTGGGAGGGGGGGCTTCATGTCGGGCAGCACCGCGTGGGACACGAGTAGGCCGTGGGGGAACTGGCGACCGCCCGAGGTGCCGGACGGTCCGCCGCCCGTCTGGTCGGAGCGGTTGGTCGTGGCGGGGACGGCGGCGCTGTACGTGGGCTTGATGCTCGCGTTCGAGGTGTACGCCTTCGCGGAACGCGCCATGGAGGCGTACGCGCCGCTGGAAGGCCCCGGAGGCGGCTTGCTCACGCTCCCGCTCTCCCTGTGCTGCGGCGTCCCGGTCGCCCTGTGGCTGAACCTGGCGGTCGTGCTGCCCGTGGTCTGGGCGGCCCGCCGGGCGAGCGGCCGAGTGCACGGGCGGGACGTCTGGTGGTGGGTGCCTGCGGTCGCCGCGGTCCCGGCCGGCCTGATCACGGCCGTCTTCGCGGTCACCCTCCACCCCGGTCCCGGCCCCTCGGCCCTGACCTGGACGGCCGGAGAAGCGCTGCTCGCCGGGCCCGCCCTCCTGGCCCGGGACGCCGCGCTGCACGTGCGGCGGTGGCTCCTGCCGCGCATCTACGGCTACGGGGCACTGGCGGCCGTGGTCGTGTTCGGCATCGGCGCGACGGCGTACGGGACCGGGCTGCTCACCGAGTACCGCCCGCCGAGACTGACCGCCGCGCGGCTCGCCGGGACCTGGGCCGACGGGCACGGCGGCACGCTGCGGCTGAACGCCGACGGCACGGCCCGCGCCGAGGGCCTGACGGACCACGAATCCGCGTGGGAGGACCGAGCGGACGCCCGCCGCGCGAAGTACCGCTGCACGGGCCCGGGAACCTGGGCGTACGAACCCGGCGACTCCACGACCTGGGGCCAGCGCCTCAAGGTGAGCATCGAGCGCTGCCACTTCGACGACTTCGACGAGTACGTCGACTCCGCCTGGCAGATGAACGGGACGCCGGAACGCCCGAAGCTGGTCCGTGCGTACGGCGACCTCGATTCCCCGGGGTTGTACGTCCTCACCCGCTGAGCCGTCCGCAGCCGCCCCCCACTTTCGTCGGGGGCCGTGCCTGCCGTTGGCCCCGGGCGCAGGGCGGGCCGCGCTCCTAGGTTCGGCTCCCATGAGACGTAGAGGACGAGACACCGCACGCAACACCCCTGGCGCACGGCCCTGGCTCGCCTGCGCCGTACTGGCGGCGGGAGGGGGCGCCGTCGTGGGTCTCGCGCCCGGCGGGCTGGGGACGGACCGGGCGGTGGAGGTGACGGACGGGGTATCGGCGGACGCCTACCGGTCGGTGGCCGACGCGCTGGACGGCGCGCCCTCCTGGGCCGGGTCGCTGCTGGAGGCCGTGTGCGACGGGACGCTCGTGGCCCTCGGGCTGCTGCTCGCCTGGGTCTGCTGGAGCGCCGTGCGCAGGGCGGACCACCGCACCGTCGCCGGAGCGGTGCTCACCGGGGCGGGCACCGTTCTCGCGTACGCGGCCAGCGAGGCCCTGAAGCTCGTCGTGGACGAGGAGCGCCCCTGCCGGGTCCTGATCCACGGCTCCGGCGTCGCCGAGTGCCCGGCGCCCGGCGACTGGTCCTTCCCCAGCAACCACGCCACCCTCGCCGTCGGCCTCGCGGTGGGCGTGGCGCTGCTCCGGCCGAGGCTCGCCGCCCTCGCGCTCCCCGTGGCCGGGGCGGCCGCGGTGTCCCGGGTGCTGGTCGGCGCGCACTACCCGCACGACGTGCTGGCCGGGGCGGTCCTCGGCGCGGCGGTCGTCGCGGCGCTGCTGTTCGCCCTGCTGCCCCTGGCCCGGGCGGCGGTGTCAGCGTTCCTCGGCCGGTCCGGTGACCGGGACGAGGCCCGCCTCGTGGGCGACGACCGCCGCCGCGGCCCGGTTCTCCACACCGAGCCGGGCCAGGATCGAGCTGACGTGCGCCTTGACCGTGCCCTCGACGAGGTGGAGCCGGCGGGCGATCCGGGCGTTGGACAGTCCGGCGCCCAGCAGGGCCAGCACATCGCGTTCCCGGGGCGTGAGCGCGCCGACCCGTTCCCGGGCGGCGGTGCGGCGGCCGGCCAGGGCACCGGCGCCGGTCGCCGAGAGGTGGGCGACGACCCGGGCCGCGACCTTCGGTGAGAGGTAGGCGGCGCCGTCCGCGACCGCGCGGACCCCGGCGATCAGCTCCTCGGGTTCGCCCGACTTGATCAGGAAGCCGGCGGCGCCGCCCCCGAGCGCCCGCAGGATGTAGTCGTCCTCGCCGAACGTCGTCAGCATCACGATGCCCGTCCCCGGCACGGCCCGCCGGATCTCGGCCGCCGCCTCGATGCCGTCGGTGCCGGGCATCCGGATGTCGAGCACGGCCACGTCCGGGCGGTGGAGCCGCACCTGCTCCACCGCCTTGTGCCCGTCGGGCGCCTCCGCGACGACCTCGATGCCCGGGTCGGTGGTGAGGACGGCCCGCACGCCCGCCCGGATCATCGGTTCGTCGTCGGCGACGAGGACGCGGATCATGGGTACTTCCTCCGTCATGCTCATCCCGTGCCCGGGGTGAGCGCTTCCTTGGACATCAGCCTGCCGTCCCGGAAGCACAGCCGGTAGGCGTCCCCGGAGCGGTCGTCGAAGCGGTCCGCCGTCATCGCGTAGTACGCGCAGCTCACGCCCGGACCGCGCGGCTCACCTGCCACCGGCCGCTGGGTGGTCTCACGCGGGGGCAGCACGCGCTCGACCGACGCCCGGTCCTGGCCCACCCGGAGCCGGGTGAAGTCGCCGGGGTCCAGGACGGACTGCCGGGCCGAGTGGATGTCCCAGCCCAGGAGCGCCGCGCTCAGCGCGGCCCACGCCGCGAGCGGCAGGACGACGGCGAGGGCGAGGGCCCGCCGGGCCCGCCCCCGCGCCCGCCGGTGCTCCGGAGGCAGCGCCCCGGGCGCGGTCCGGGGCGCTGCGGCGGCCGGCAGACGGGCGGGCGGGGTGTGCGGGAGGCGGGCGGTCACCACGAAGCCGTCCCCGTACGGGCCGTGCGCGAAGGTGCCGCCCGCCAGGCGCACCCGCTCGTCCAGGCCGGGCAGGCCCCGCCCGCTGCCGGGTACGCCCTGCCGCCCCACCGGAGCGGGGCCGTTCCCGACCCGGACCGTCGTCGTCCCGGCCGCATGGGTCAGCCGGACGTCCACCGGGGCGCCCGGGGCGTGTTTGGCGGCGTTGGTCAGGGCCTCCTGGACGACGCGGTGGGCGGCCCGCGCGGCCTGCGGCGGCATCGCGGCGGCGTCGCCCTCGGTGCGCAGGGAAACCGGGAGGCCGGTGGCGGCGGCCTCCGCGACCAGCCGCCGGATGCCGGTGCCGGGCGGGCCAGGCGGCTCCTCGTCCGCCCGGCCGCCGCCGTCCTCGCGGAGCAGGCCGATGACCTCGCCGAGCCGTTCGACCGAGGCCGCCGCACGGGCCCGGATCTCCCCGGCCGCCTCCCGGTGCGCCCCGTCCAGGCCGGGGGCCAGCTTGAGGGCGCCCGCCGACAGGGCGATGAGGCTCAGGTCGTGGCCGATGAGGTCGTGCATGTCCTGGGCGATCCGGGCCCGTTCGCGCGCCCTGGCCTGTTCCGCGACGAGCCGCTGCTCCCGCTCCAGCCGGTCCGCCCGCTCCCAGCCCGCCCGTACCAGCTCCTGGTACTGCCACCAGAACCGCCCCGCGCACCACGGCAGCATCGCGGCCACCGCGACGACCGCGACGAACCGCCCCGCCATCAGCACCCAGGACGGCACCAGGGCGACCGCCACGACCCCGCCGGCGACGACCGCGACGAGCGCGAGCAGGGTCGGCCCGGTCCTGCCCGGCTCCCGCCCGGCCAGGAACGCGGTCACCGCGGCGGGCAGCGCCCACCACAGGCTGACCGCGCTCAGCGCGACGCAGGCCGCCGCCGCCACGGTCAGCAGGTTCCCCGGCGCGGCGGCCCGCCGGACCGCGCCGCCGATCATCGCTCTCTCCACCCGGCGACCGTACGCACAACGGGGCGGCGGCGGCACTGCCGAAAGTCAGGGGCCGGCGTGCCGCGCGGGGTCCGTCAGCGCCGCGCCCTCCGGGCGACCCGCTTGGCGATCCTCTCCGCGTCCCTGGCCAGTTCGCGGAGCATGCCGCTGATGGGGTTGGTGAAGCCGGTGAAGTAGAGGCCGGGGGCCTGCTTGGGGGTGCGGGGGCCGTGGACCACCGGGCGGCCCCGGGCGTCCAGCACGCCGAGGTGGCCGACCAGGGGTTCGAGGGCGCGGCGGTAGCCGGTCGCGGCGATCACGGCCTCCGGGGTGGCCCGGGTGCCGTCCGCGAGGACCACCGCGTCCCGGTCGAACGACTCGACGGCCGCCACGGGTTCGACCCGGCCGCGCTTCACCGCGTCGATCAGGCCGACGTCCTGGACCGGGATCGCGCCCTCCTTGACGCGGGAGTACAGACCGGTGTCGGGGCGGGGCAGTCCGTGCTCCGACAGGTCCGGCACGGCCGCGCGGGCCATCAGGCGGCCGGCCCGGTCCACCAGGGCGACGGGCAGCCGGCGGACCAGGATGCCGGTCGCCTGCGCGGGCCAGCCCGCCGTGGAGCGGCGCACGATGTGCGGGACGGTGCGCACGGCGAGCCGGACGCGTGAGGCGCCGCCCTCCACGAGGTCCACGGCGATCTCCGCGCCCGTGTTGCCGACCCCGACGACCAGGACGTCCTTCCCCGCGTACGGGGCCGGGGAGCGGTAGTCCGAGGCGTGCAGGAGGTCGCCGGTGAACGTCTCGCGGCCGGGCCAGTCCGGCAGACGCGGGGTGTGGTTGAAGCCGGTGGCGACGACGACGGCGCGCCCGGTCAGCTCGCGGCCCCCGCTCGCGCTCAGCCGCCAGCCGGTGCCGTCCGCCGCCCGGTCGATCCGGGAGACCTCGACGCCGGTGATCACTTCCAGCTCGTGGTGCTCGGCGTACTTCTCCAGGTACCGCACCACGTCGTCCCGGGCGACCCAGCGGCCGAACCTCCTCGGTATCGGCAGCCCGGGCAGCGCGGACCAGCGCCGGGTGGTGTGCAGGTGCAGCCGGTCGTAGTGGCCGCGCCAGGACGTGCCGACGCCCCCGGACTTCTCCAGCACGACCGCCCGGACGCCCCGCGCGCGCAGGGCGGCCGCCGCGGCCAGTCCGCCGGGGCCGCCGCCGATGACGTAGACGGGGCGGTCCTCGGTGAGGTCGGTGGGGGCCGGGGAGGAGCTGCCGGCGGTGGGTGCGCTGTCGGACATGCTTCGGAGCGTAATCGCGTGACTCCTTGATGGGTCTCGGTCAAGACCGGAATCGATTGCGAATTGATCACGCCCGAACGCGAGTGCGGAGCGCGGTACCCGCGCGCCGGCCGGAACGTCCCCGGTGGCAGGCTGTCGGTGCCCGATCCGTACGGCCGTGAGGGAAGCATCCGTTGAACACCGGCAGCTACTACGAGCGAATCGACGCCCACCGCTACAAGCCGACCGCCCACGCGAGCGGCGCGTGGAGCACGGACGAGGTGCACTTCAGCCCGTTCGGCGGGCTCCTCGTCCACGCCGTCGAGCGCCACCTCGCGGAGCGGCCCGGCGAGCGGCTGCTGCTGTCGCGGATCAGCTTCGACATCCTCGGCCGGCTCGCCCTGGACGAGTGCGAGATCCGGGTGGAGACCATCCGCCCCGGCCGCACCATCGAGCTGGTGGAGGCCGTCGCCCTCATCGCGGGCCGCCCGGTCGTACGGGCCAGGGCCTGGGCGCTCGCCCCGGTGGACACGACGGAGGTCGCCGACGGCGAGGACGCCCGCCTCACCCCGCCCGAGGCGCTCGCCCCCTGGCCGATGGCCGACCTCTGGCCCGGCGGCTACATCGCGTCGCTCGACGTGCGCCCGCTCGCCCCGCCGCTGCCCGGCCGCACCACCGCCTGGATCTCCACCCCGCTCGACCTGGTCGCGGGGGAGGAGGCCGGGCCGCTGGCCTCGTACGTGGCGCTCGTCGACACCGCCAACGGCATCGCCGTGCGCGAGCAGCCCACGGAGTGGATGTTCCCCAACGTGGACCTGACGATCCATCTGCACCGCCGGCCCGCGGGCCGCTGGACCGGCCTCGACACCACGGTCGTCTTCGGCCCCACCGGCCAGGGGCTCACCAGCACGGTCCTGCACGACGTCGACGGACCGGTGGGCCGGGCGGAACAGATCCTCACCGTCCGCCCGCTCTGACCGGCCTCAGCGCTTCGCGCGGCGCTCGCGCAGGCCCGGGCGGCGGATGCGGACGCCGCCCGCTCCGCAGGAGCCGGTGATCCTCAGCAGGGGCGCGCCCGGCGCCCGCTCGCCCTTGACCTTCGACTTCAGGCCCCCGAACGCCAGGTCCAGCGCGTCGGTGTCCACGCCCCAGCCGTCCGGCACCACGATCCGGACCCCGCCCATCTGCGCGTCCACCTCCAGCTCGACCACGGGCACCCGGCACTCGGCGGCGCTGAAGTCGAGGAGGGCGCCGCCGAGGCCGCCCGACACGACGATGCGCGCGGGCACCTTCCAGCCGCCGGTCCGCTGCACCTTGTGCATGCCGCCCCGCACCGTCAGCGGCTCGCCCGTGTCCCGCACGGCCGGGCCGCCCAGGTCCTCGGTGATCGGCGCGAGTTCGCCGTACGTCTTGGCCGTGAGGGCGAGGTTGAGCCGTTCGTCCAGCTCGTCCATGTCGATCCGCCCCTCCGCCGCCGCCTCCCGCAGCTGCTCGACCACCGCCTCGCGGTCGGCGTCGGACGCACGCATACGGGCGGTGGAACGGGCGGGCTCGGCAGTCATGCACCTGATGATACGGAGACGGGTGCGCCCCAGAACCCTCTGACCAGGCCCGCCTGCCGGGCGACGACGGGAATGGTCGGACGGGCCCTAGCCCCGCTGCCGCCTCGTACGCTCCAGCCACGGGCCGAACTCGCTCTCCAGGACCAGCCGTCCGAGCTTCCGGTACTCCGCCAGCACCGCCCCGACCAACTGCTCCGTGTCCAGCGGGCGGCCCGACTCCGCCGCCTGGTACGCCGCGGTCACCGCGCACGCCCGGATCGAGCCGCCGGTCAGCTCGAACCTGTCCGCGCACGTCGGCAGGTCGAGGTCCGGGGCGCGCGGGATCTCCGTACCCAGGCAGCGTTCCCACAGGGCGAGGCGCTGCTGGGCGTCCGGCACCGGGAAGTCGGCGACCACGTCCAGGCGGCGGGTGAACGCCTCGTCCAGGTTGGCCCGCAGGTTCGTCGTGAGTACGGCGATGCCGTCGAAGGACTCGACGCGCTGGAGGAGGTACGCCGACTCCACGTTCGCGTGCCGGTCCTGGGCGTCCTTGACCTGCGAGCGCTTCCCGAAGACGGCGTCCGCCTCGTCGAACAGCAGCACCGCGTTGACCTCGGACGCCTCCACGAAGATCCGTTCCAGGTTCTTCTCGGTCTCACCGACGTACTTGTCGACCACGGACGACAGGTCGACCACGTACAGCTCCATGCCCAGGTCCGCCGCGACGACCTCGGCCGACATGGTCTTGCCCGTCCCGGACTCCCCGGCGAACAGTGCGACGATGCCCCGCCCCCGGCCCCCGCCCGGCCGCATCCGCCACCGCCCGAGCACCTGGTCGCGGTGGCGGGCCCGCAGGGCCAGGTCGGAGAGCTGGCGGCGGGTCGCCGGGGGGAGCACGAGGTCGTCCCAGCCGACGGCCGGCTCGATGCGCCGGGCCAGCCGGGCGAGCCCCGCGCCGTTCTGCGCCCGGACGGCGGTCCGCAGGTCGGCGGCCTCCACCGGGCGGTCCTGCTGTGCGGCCAGCCGGGCGGCCACATCGGCGGCCCGGCGGATCTGGCCGGAGTCCAGCCGGTATGCCCGGGTCGCGTCCGCGAGGAGGGCGTCGGCCTCCTCCGTACCGGCGGCCAGCCCGGTGGCGGCACCGGCCCGGGTGAGCGCGTCCCGCCACCGCCGTACCGCGTCCGCCGGGTCCGGCGGCGGGACCGGGACCGTCACCGGGCTCTCCCCGGCCCACAACGGGTCCCAGTGCTTCCGCCCGTACACGAGCAACGGCGAGCCGCCGCCGACCGCCGCGCACACCGCCCCGACCAGCGCGGCGCCCTTGGGCTGTTCCGGCGCCAGCGTCTCCAGCGGGCCGAGGACGAGACCGCCGCCGCTCAGCCGGGCCTCGGTGGCCAAGGTCCGGACGGCCCGGTCCGGTTCGGGCGCCGCCGCCAGCGCCGCCGCGTCCACGACGAGCGGGCGCAGCCCGGACGCGGTGAGCGCCCCGACGGCGAGCCGCGCCGGGTCGCCGCCCTGGTCCAGCAGATGCACGAACCCGCTCCCGGTGGAGGCCGCCGACGCGACGCGCCGGGTGACCGGGCCGCCGTCCGGCTCCCCGTCCGGGGCAGCCGACCGGACCAGGCCGTGCACCCGGGCGTCCACCTCGTCGTCGCCGAGCAGATGCGCGGTGATCCGGTCCGGGACGCGCAGCACCCGGGAGAGCAGGGGGCGTTCGGGTTCCAGCACCTCCACCAGGCCGGCCGCGACGAGCGGCGCGGACGGCGCGAACCGGAACCGGCCCGGGCCCGCGCCGGGCAGCCCGCACAGTTCGAGCGCCAGGCCGATCGTGGCGCGGCGCCGGGTCAGGTCGTCGTTGAGATACCCGTACAGCCGCTCGAACCGTGGGTCGATGTCCGGCGCCAGGGCGACGAGCAGGAGGTCGACGTCCGGCCCGGTCAGCCCGAACCGCTCGGCCAGCTCCGCGATCCGCCCGCGCTCGGGGGGTGCGTCGGTCCCGAGGTCCGGCACGGGCAGGAACGCGTCGCGCGAGTCCAGGACGCGTTCGGCAGCGGCGGGCGTGAGGTACTGCCCCCGGAACGGGTCGTCCGGCGTCGGATCGCCCTCGTGCCGCAGCGCGACGGCGACCCGGACGCGCCGCTCGACGTGCCTGAGCCGTTCCCAGAGCTCGGCGACGGCGGTGTCGGCCGCGGCGGAGGCCTGCTGTGCGGTGGTCACCGGGCCGCCCCGCCCCCGCGCCTCCGCCGGCCCGGCGGCAACTGCCGTTCGCGCTCGGCCGCGAAGCCCTCGCCCGCGGGGTCCGTCGCGCCGCCCCCGTACCGCAGCCGGCGGCCCGGTTCCGTCGCCTCGCCGTCCACGGCGGCGGCCGTGCGTACGAGCAGCCCCTCCGTGACCGGCGGGCCGGCCGGTTCCACGTCGCCGGAGAGCGGGGCCCAGACGCGTACGTCGATCGCGGCCTTCAGCTCGCCGCCCAGCGCGGACCAGACGTCCACCGTTGACGGGCGGTCGCCCGAGCCCGCCGACGCGGCCTCCATCTCGACCGTGAGACCCAGCTCGGCGAGGCTGCCCGTGAGGGTGCGGGCGGGCAGCGCGCGGGTGCGGATCAGGCAGCGCAACACCTCGGAGAGCAGCCGGTGTTCGTCCTGGGGGCGGTTGGTCCACGCCGTCACCAGGTAGGTCAGCTCGAACCAGCGCGCGGGCGTGCGGCGGCCGGTGACCAGGCCCTCGGCGTCGTACTCCTCGGACGTGCCGCTGCTGCGTCGCGTCGCGTCCTCGCGGATGCCGTAGAGGAAGACGCTCACCGTGGGCGCGTTGCGGCGGGCGGACCAGTCCCTCGTCGGGGCGTCGAAGACCAGGTCCACGCCGCTGTCCTCGAGGCCCGCGTCCACCAGCAGCAGCCGCAGCGCCTCGTCCACCTCGTGGATCACCGGCGCCCCATCTCGTCCGGCGGGACCAGGTTGCCCGTCACCACGAGGAAGTCCGTCTTCACCGGCGAGAAGCCGGGGCCGGACGCGGTGATCGTGCGCGGCCCGGTCCGGTCCTTGACCACGATCAGGAGCTGGGCGATGAACGTGCCGTCCCGGCTGGGCAGGGTGGGCGCGGCGGCGACCGTGATCCCGGGCTTCCAGGTCAGTTTCACGGGCGCGCCGGGCGGGAAGTCCTTGCCGCGCACCGAGGTGACGAACCCGGGCTTGCCGATCTCCGGCACCGAGACGATCCGGGGCTGGAGGATGCGCAGCGGGATGCGCGAGACGTTGTCGCCCCGGTCCGCGTCGGTGCCGGTGGTCGTCAGCGTGCCGGTGATCGTGGTGCGCAGGGCGTGGTCCGGGGCGAGCACCACCCGCAGGACCGAGGAGGCGCCCGGCGCCAGGTCGGGCAGGGCGCACACCCCGCCGGTGCAGCCCGCCGGGAGCGTGGCCACGGGGATGCGGGAGGGCAGCCCGAGCCGCAACCGCAGACCGGTGGCCAGGGCGTTCTCGCCGTTGCGGACGGTGTACGTCACCACGACCCGGCCGCCGACGTAGCCGGGGCTGGGCTGCGCCCGGACGACGACACCGGGACCGGCCTCCGGCGCCGGGGGCAGCGCGGGCGGCTGCGCGGGAGGCTGCGCGGGGGGCTGCGCGGCCGGGGGCGGCAGCTTGGGCGGGGTGGCCGGTCCGGAGGGCGGCGGGGAGGGCATGGCGGGCGTGGTGCGGACCCGTACGACGGTGCCGGTGGCGTTGTCCGTGGGGTTCGGGTCCACGACCACGCCGTTGACCGACCACCCCAGCTGCCAGGGCCCGTTCGTCACGCCGATGAGCCGCACGGTGACCGACACCTCGGCGCCGGGCGCGAGCAGGCCGAGGGCGCAGCTCGGCGCACCGTCGTCGTCGCACGCGCCCTTGGGGGTGGACATGCCCTCCAGGCGGACGCCCGGCGGGAGGTCGGCGACCAGGGTGGTGCCGGGGGAGGGGGCCGGGCCGTTGTTGGTGACCACGACCGTGACGGACACCGAGGAGCCGCTCTCCACGGTGGGCACGGTGGGCGGCGCGGTGACGGCCAGATCCACCTTCTGCTGGAACGCGGGCTCCTTCTGGCGGCCGGGCAGTTGCGCGGTGAGCGGGGTCAGCGCGCCGGTGGCGAGGTTGAGTTCCGACAGCTGCTCCGGGGAGTTGGGCGCCCGGTCGCGGCGGTGGCTGAGCACCAGCCGGGAGGCGTCCGGCGACCAGGCCACGTCACGCGGCTGGTACGGGCCGGTCGCCTCGACGTCCGGGATCTTCGCCGCGCACGCGGCGGGGTCGCCGGCGCGGCCGGACGGCAGGACGACCCGGCAGTCCTTCCCCTCCGGCGAGACGACGACGACGCTGGCGCGCTGGTTGATCTGGTCCGCGCGGTCCTTGCGGTTGAAGGCGACGGACCTGCCGTCGGGCGAGAACGCGGGGCTGTCGTCGATGACCTTGCACTCGCCGGGGCAGCCGCCGATGCGGCTGAGGTCCTGCTGCTCCTCCAGTGCCTTCACCGGGGCGGTCCAGACGTGCTTGATGCCGCCGAGGCCCCGGATGACCTCCGCGCGGGTGAACGCCAGCAGCTTGCCGTCCGACGACCAGGCGGGCTGCGCGTCGGCGCCGGCGACCTCGTCGTCGGGCGGCACGACCTCGCCGTCGATGCGCCCTGAGGCCACGTCCGCGACGAGCACCCGGCTGGTCCAGGCGCCGTCCGCGCCGGGCGTGGACCGGGTGAAGGCGAGCCGGGTGCCGTCCGGCGAGAACGAGGGGTCGGTGTCGCGGTCCCGGGGACCGCGCCCGTCCAGCTCCATGGGTGACGGGTGCTTGCCGTCCGTGTCGGCGAGCCAGATCCGCTGGACCCGCTGCCCGTCGATCGTCTCGAACTTGGTCACGGCGATGCGGCGTCCGTCGGGCGTGTACGTCTGCCGCTCGGTCCAGGGGTCGTAGCCGTCGGCCGGGTGGAACAGCGGGTCGGCGGCCGGGTCGTCGCTCGTGTTGGTCAGGGCCCTGGGGTCCTCGCGCAGGACGTCGAGCCGGAGGTCGCGGGGGTCGGAGCCGTCCTGCCGCATGTCCTGGAGCGTGACGAGGGCGGCGTCCTTGGTGGTCCTGCGGGTGACGACCGTGGACCAGTCGTCCCGGGTCCCGAGCACAGCCGGGGTCTCCACCTCGCGGTCCTCGGTGAGCACCATGTGCGGGGCCGGGTCGTCGAGGGACCCGATGCGGTAGACGTGGTCGTAGACGGAGCAGCCGCAGTCCGTGTTGGGGCTGAGGAAGAGCAGGCCCTCGCCGTCGGGCAGCCAGGCCGGTGACCGGGAGCCCCAGTCCTTGCCGAGACCGGTGAGCACGGGCCGGGGGGCCCCGGAGCCGTCGGTGGTCACCCGCAGCCGGTGGCCGGTGTCCGTGGCGGAGGTGGGTGCGACGTGCAGCGTGTAGGCGATGCGGGAGCCGTGGGCGTCGTCCTTCACCGGGTTCCACTCGGGCTCGTCCGCGTCGCCCTCGGCGCTGTCGCTCAGGCACGTCACCTCGCCGCCGCCCAGATCGCGTGCGTAGATCTGGGTGCCCCGCTCCGGGCCGCCGTCGCTCGCGTACGCGATGCGGGTGCCGTCCGGGGAGAGCGTCGGGGACGTCTCCTCGGCCGTGGTGTCCGTCAGCTGCCGCGCCTTCCCGGGCTTGTCGACGGCCACCGACCACAGGTCCCGGCGGCCCCCCTTCCCGGGTGAGTCGAAGACCACGGTCTTCCCGTCGCGGGAGAGCTCGGGGTGCGCGGCGTCCATGCCGGTGGTGAGCCGCAGTACGCCGCCGTCCGCGCGGCGCAGGTAGACCTGGGGGCGCACCTCGTCCCGGAGGCTGGTGAAGACGAGCGCGTCGCCGCTCCCGTAGGCGTCCTGGTCGTAGTGGGCCGGGTCGTCGCTCTCGAAGAGGTCCTCGGTGGCGGTCTCCGACGTGACCTGGCCGAGGCTGCGGTGCCCCGTACCGGCGAAGGCGATCCGCCCGGTGTCGGTCACCTTCTTCGCCGCGGCGGCGGCCGGCTGGGCGCCCTGCGGGGCGGCTACGGAGCCCGCCACCAGCAACGGCGTCAGCAGCACCACCGCCGCGCCGAGCCGGTGCAGCCGGGTACCCCTCGGACCGCCCACAGTCCACCTCGCAGTCTGAATCGATGGTTCTCCACGACGAGCATCCCGTCCACGGGGCCGGTGGAACAGGGCCGGGAGTACCCGGGGCGGGGGAAGAGCGGGTGCCCTTTGCGGCTGCCGAGGTCCCGGCGGCCCGCTCCGGACCGGGTCCTGGTCAAGGCGCGCCGGCCGTCGAGGAGTCCGGACCGCTCGCCGGCGGACGGGCGGAGACACCGAGGGGGCAACGGCGGCTGCCCTCCCGGTGCCCCGGCGTCCGGCACGGGTGCCCTGGACCGGGGCGCGTGTCAGATGAGCCCGTGCCGCATCGCGTACCCCACCGCGTGCGCCCGGTTGCGCAGGTTGAGCCGGGTGGCGACCTCGTGCAGCACGTTCTTGACGGTGCGTTCGGAGTACGAGGTCTTCTGCGCGATCTCCGCCGTGCCGTAGCCCTCCGACACCAGCCGGATCATCTCCGCCTCGCGTGTCGTGAGCGTGGACAGCGAGAGGCCCCTCGGGTCCAGGACCGAGCGGTGCAGGCTGCTGACGTGGTCGATGAGCTTGCCGAGGAGGTCCCCGGGAAGGACCCCCTCGCCCTTCGCGATGGCCGTCACGAGGTGGACCAGCCGGTCCTGGTCGGCCTCCCCGCGCCGCAGCACGGCGGCCACCCCGTACTCGATCAGGGTCTGGAGGGCACCCGCCTCGAAGTACCCGACGACCAGGCCGGTCCGGGTCGCGGTGTTGCGCTGGAGGCGGTGCAGGAGCTGGACGGCGGGCTCGTTCACCACGTCCACCACCACCAGGGACACCTGGGCCCGGTCCGCCTCCTCGTCCGGGATCAGCTCGATCTCCGGGCGCCGGCGCAGCTGTTGCACCACCCCGGTCCGGAGGATCAGGTCCTCCGCGTACACCGCCACCGAGACCCGGCCGGACGCCGGGACGGGTATGCCGGAGGCGGGCTGCTCGGGCGGGGCGAGGCCGCGTGCGACCGCCGCCCCCGTCGTCGTCATGTCTGTCGTGATCGTGGTCATGCTCTCGTCCTTCTGGGCCGCTTCCGCCGGTTTCCGGTGTGTGGGGTCGGGTACGCGTTCGTCCGGGGACCGCAGGGCGACCTGGCTCGGGGATGCGGTGCCGGCGTCCGGCGCGGATGGGCCCCCGGGGCACCGCCCCTGCCCGCACATTGCCCTCGCGCCCCTGCTGCCGGGAGCACGGTGCGGCCTAACGTCGCAGGGTGACCACATCTGCCGAACTCGCAATGCCCACGGTGACGGTGTCGCCCGGCGCCGAAGCGACGACCATGCTGACCGTGCGCAACGACGGGGACATCGTCGAGGCGTACACCCTCGACGTGGTCGGCGACTGTGCGGCGTGGACCACGGTGGAGCCGGCCCGGGTCTCCCTCTACCCCGGCACCTCCGAGACCGTCACGGTGCGGTTCGCGCCGCCCCGGTCCCACGAGGTCCGGGCCGGCGAAAAGCCCCTGGGCATACGGGTCCTGCCCGCCGAGCACCCCGAGTCGGTGGCCGTCCCCGAGATGACGGTGGTGGTCGAGCCGTTCCACGAGCTGCGCGCACGCCTGGAACCCGGGCGCCGCCGGGGCTGGCTGGGGGCCCGCTTCCGTACCGTCGTACAGAACCGTGGGAACGCTCCCACGGAGGTGTCCCTGGGCGCCCGGCAGCCCGGCGAGGAACTGCGCCTCGCGTTCACGCCGGAGCGCCGGAAGCTGGAGCCGGGCGAGTCCGCCGAGGCGGGCCTCAAAGTCCGGGCCCGGAAGCTGATCTGGTTCGGCGCGCCGGCCGCCTGGCCGTTCGAGGTGGTGGCCGGGGAGCCGGAGGACGCCGGGGCCGAGGGCCCCCGCGAGGGGCGGCCCGAGCCGCTTCCGGGCGAGTTCGCCCAACTCCCGCTGTTCCCGAAGTGGTTGCTGATCCTGCTCGCTGCGGTGATCGCGCTGCTGCTCGCCTGGTTCGCGCTGGTGCGCCCGGCCGTCCGCAGCACTGCCAAGGAGGCCGGCGCCAAGGCCGCGCAGGAGGAGAACCGGCAGCCCCAGCAGGGTGGTTCGGCCTCCGGCGGCGGGCAGCAGGAGCCCCAGGGCAAGGGGCAGGGCTCGGGAGGCGCCGACGGGTCCGGTGGCGCGACGGGCGGCTCCGGCTCGACCGGAGGGTCCGGCGGCTCGGGCGGCTCGGGTGGCGGGGGCGGCCAGCAGAGCTCCGAGACCATCGACGTGCAGACGGGCGCCGGGGGCCGCAAGACCGGCACCTATGTGGTCCCGGAAGGCAGGACTTTCGGTGTCACGGACATCGTCGTGGCCAATTTCCAGGGCGACGAAGGGCTGCTGACCATCTCCTTCGGGCAACGGAAGATCACCACCATTGCCTTGGAGACGTTCAGGAACCAGGACTATCACTGGGTCACCCCCATTCAGATACCGGAGAAGGCGGCGGTCACCGTTTCCGTGACCTGCGCAAAGCCTGGGACTCCGGCCACCGGTAAGCAGGCTTCCGGATGTCACCAAGTACTCAATGTCAGCGGCGTGCTGAGCGATGTTTCGCGAGAGGAACGATAGCGCCGGATTCCTGGCCTTCTGTTCCGGCTACGTGAACAGACGGGTTTCCCACCTGCGGGGATGCGCCACCGGGTGTTCATCCGGGTGTGTCCCTTCACACACCCGGACACACCCGGAACGGCTGGACGCGCAAATGCGCGGAGTGCGGGCAGCGGGTCAATTCCGGCGCTTCCCGGGTGATTCCCGGTCATTTCCGTGTGCGGTGAATGGGCTGGACCGCTGGGCCATGTGCTCGGCGGAGCGGATCGGGACTCATCCGGTTCCCCTGAGCGACCGTAGGAATCCAGCCGATCTCGCCGACCGGCTCGATACTTTCTGGCTGAAACCAATCCCTCGCGCCCGGTGTACGGACGTGCCGCCCCGGAAAGGCAGCCACCCTGCCCCCCGGCCAGGACTTTGAGACCTACTGCCCCCGCGCACGCCCCGGCAAGACTGGGCGGGCGAACGACTGACCAGCCGAAGGAGCGAGCATGCCGTCGTACCTCACCCCAGGTGTATACGTGGAGGAGGTGCAGTCCGGAGCACGGCCCATCGAGGGTGTCGGCACCGCGGTCGCCGCCTTCGTCGGCTTCGCGGAGACCGGTCCCTTCCACCGGCCGACGCTGGTGACCAGCTGGGACCAGTACGTTTCGACGTTCGGCACCTTCACCCCGGACACGTATCTGACGCTCGCCGTCCACGGGTTCTTCAGCAACGGCGGCGGCGCCGCGTACATCGTCCGGATCGGCGGCCCCGCCGCGGACGCCCCGCAGGACGGCGCGCCCGCGACGGCCCCCTCCGTGGCCATCGGAGGCTTCCTGGTCTCGGCCCGCCAGGGCGCCGGCGACGGGCTCTCCATCGAGGTCGCCGACGCGGAGGGCGAGAACCCGCCGGAGGACCGCTTCCGCCTGCTGGTCCGTCAGGGCGGCAAGGTGGTGGAGACCTTCGACACCTCCGTACGCAAGAACGTCAAGGGCTACCTCGTCACCCAGGCCCGGCAGTCCAAGCTCATCGAGGTCACCGAGCAGCCCGGCGCGGCGCAGACCCGCCCCGAGAAGCAGAGCCTCACCCTCGCGCCCGCCACCCCGGACGCCAGCACCACCGGCCGGACCGGCCCCACCGAGTACGTGGGCGACGCGTCGGCGCGTACCGGCATCGCGGCGCTGGAGGCGATCGACGAGATCACCATGGTCGCCGTCCCGGACCTGATGAGCGCCCACCAGCGCGGCGACATCGACGACGAGGGCGTCCGGGCCGTACAGCTCGCCCTCATCGCGCACTGCGAGCAGATGGGCGACCGGGTCGCCGTCCTGGACACCCCGCCCGGCATGAACGCCCAGCGCGTCCGCACCTGGCGCAACGACGACGCCGGCTACGACTCGCGCTACGCGACCGTGTACTACCCCTGGCTCAAGGTCCTCGACCCGGCCACCGGCCGCCAGACCCTCATGCCGCCGAGCGGCCACGTCGCCGGCGTCTGGGCACGCAGCGACGGCGAACGCGGTGTGCACAAGGCCCCCGCAAACGAGGTCATCCGGGGCGCGCTCGACCTCGAACTCCGCCTGAGCCGGGGCGAGCAGGACCTGCTCAACCCGATCGGCGTCAACTGCGTGCGCGCCTTCCCCGGCCGGGGCATCCGGATCTGGGGCGCCCGCACCCTCTCCTCCGACCCGGCCTGGCGCTACCTCAACGTCCGCCGGCTCTTCAACTACCTGGAGGAGTCCATCCTCCTGGGCACCCAGTGGGTCGTCTTCGAGCCGAACGACGACCGCCTCTGGTCGAGCATCCGGCGCAACGTCACCGCCTTCCTCTCCGAGGAGTGGCGCCGGGGCGCGCTCTTCGGCCGTACGGCGGAGGAGGCGTTCTACGTCAAGTGCGACCGGGACAACAACCCGCAGGAGTCCATCGACCTCGGCCAGGTCGTCTGCGAGATCGGCGTCGCCCCGGTGAAGCCGGCGGAGTTCGTCGTCTTCCGGCTCTCGCAGTTCTCGGACAGCACCAGCCTCGTGGACGAGTGACAGCCGTCCCCGAGCGGTGACCCAGCAGGCGACAACGAACGGAACAGGTGACACACAGTCATGGCAGAGGGCGACGCTCTTTCCACCCACGTCTTCGGCGTGCAGCTCGGCGGCTATCTCGTGGAGTCCATCCAGGAGATCAGCGGCCTGACCGTCGAGGAGGAGGTGGTGGAGGTCCGGCAGGTGACCTCCACCGGCAAGCAGATCATCCGCAAGCAGCCCGGCGCGCGGCAGGCCGGCGAGGTGACGATCACCCGGGGACTCGACAAGAGCAGCGAGTTCACCAAGTGGATCAAGGAGACGCTGAACAACGGCGCCGTCGACACCGCGCGGCAGAACCTCACCATCGAGATCAAGGACTCCAAGGGCGACACCGTCCGCCGCATCCAGCTGATGCAGGGCTGGGCGAGCCGCTGGGAGGGCCCCTCGCTGAAGGCCGGCGAGTCCAGCGCGGCGACCGAGACGGTCACCATCACCTTCGAGGAGATCGTGGTCGAATGAGGCGCAGGACCGTTTCCGGCGGCGGTCTGGAGGAGGTCCTGGACAGCCTCGCCGCCGCCGCGCCGGCGCCGCCCGAGGCCCCGGCCCCCGCCCCCGCGCCGCCCCCGGCCGCCCGTCGGCCCGACGAGTTCGACTTCGAGCTGCCGCGCGGTTACGTGGACGACGAGGGCCGGACCCACCGGACCGGGACCATGCGGCTCGCCACCGCCCGCGACGAGCTGCGTCCGCAGATCGACCTCCGGGTCAAGGAGAACCCCGCGTACCTGAGCGTGGTGCTCCTGAGCCAGGTCATCACCCGCCTCGGCACGATCACCGACGTGCACGCGGGTGTGGTCGAGCGGATGTACGCGACCGACGTGGCGTTCCTCCAGGACTTCTACCGCCGCATCAACAGCGAGGGCCACACCCACGCGGCGGTCACCTGCCCGCTGTGCCAGGGCTCGTTCGAGGTGGACCTGTCGGGTGAGCGCCTGGGGGAATCGTGACGTACGCGCCTTCCCGGCTGCGGGAGGAGATCGCGTACATCGCCTACCACTTCCACTGGCAGCGCGAGGAGATCCTCGACCTCACCCATGGTGAGCGGCAGGAATGGGTGAGGGAGATAGCGCGGATCAACACCCGCGTGAACGAGAGCGGGTGAGGGCGTGGAGTTGAGGGGCTGGTTCCGGAAGCGTCCGGTGGCGGGCGCCCCCGAGGCGGGCCGGGCTCCGGAGCCCGGTGCCGGTCCCGAGGCGGCCTCCTCCGCCGGTCCCGGCGCGGACGGTCCCGGCGCGGACGGTCCCGGCACGGGCTGGGACGGCGGCTGGCGCCGCGTCGCGCCGCCGACGGTGACCGTCGCCCGGTCCTCGATCGGCGTCAGCGACGGCCTGCGCTTCCGGTCCCGCCTGGCGTCCTGGCAGAACGTCGCCTACAGCGACGGCGACCTGGGCCACGCGGTGCTCCCGTCCGCCCCGGTGGGGCGGATCCACGGGGTGACCCGGACGCCGGGCACGCCGCGGAGCGGCCCCTCGGGGACGCCGCTGGTGTTGCGCGCGGTGGACGCGCCGCCGGCGCCTTCCGCGCCGGGCGAGGCGGAGGCCGCCGCCCCGGCGGGCCGGAGCGCGACCGCGCCCAGGCGCGTGGTCCCGGCTGTGCCCGGATCGGCGTCCCGCCCGTCCGGGGACAGCGCGACGCCCGCGCCCCCGCAGGCGACCCCCGCACCGGTACGCGCCCGCCGCACCGCGCCCCCGCTGATCGTCGCGCGCCGCCCGGCGACGACCCCGCGCACCCTGTCCGCCGTGCCCTCCACGGCGGTGCCCGCGCCGGACGCGGGGACGTCGCCGGTACGTCGTGGGCTCGGCGCCCCCTTGGGCGCGCTGCTGCCCGGGGCGGGGCCGTCGGTGGAGCCGCCGGTGCAGCCGCCTTCCGCCGGCGGGCCCGAGCTGCCGGTGGTCCAGCGCCGTGCGGACGCGTCCGCCGTGCCTGCGGTACGCCCTCAGCCGGGCGAGCCCTCGGGCGAACCGCCCTCCGGAGCAGCCCGGCCGGCGCCGTCCGCACCGGAGCCGCCGGTGGTGCAGCGCCGGGCGGACGCACCCGCCACCCCGGGCGGACCCGCCCTGCCGGTGGTCCGGCGCCCGGCTGACGCGTCCGCCGGACCTGCGGTACGTCCGGCCCTCGGCGAGCGCCTGGGCGAACCGCCCTCCGTGGGCGCTGCCCCGGGCACGCCCGCCGACGCCGGGCCGAAGCCGCCCGGGCAGGCCCTGCCGGTGGTCCAGCGCCAGGCGGACGCGCCCGCGTCCACCGGTGCGGCGGGCCTTCCCTCCGTGCGCCCGACCCTCGACGGGCAGCCGCCCATGGCGGAACCGGGCAGCCGTGCCCTGCCGGTGGTGCAGCGGCAGACGAACGCGCCCGGCGCCCCGGAGCACCCCGGGCCCGCTCTGCCGGTGGTGCAGCGCCAGGCGGAAGCGCCCGCGTCCACCGGTCCGGCGGCCGGGCCCTCCGCGCGCCCGGCACCTGCCGGGCCCGCCCTGCCGGTGGTGCAGCGCGAGGCGGACGCGTCCTCGTCGGCAGGTCCGACGGGCGGTCCCTCCGTGCGCCCGACGCCTGCCGGGCCGGAGCTGCCGGTGATGCGGCGCCGGCCGGACGCGTCCGCGTCCACCGGTGCGGCGGGCGGCCCCTCCGTGCGCCCGACACCTGCCGGACCCGCCGTGCCGGTGGTGCAGCGCCAGGCGGACGCGTCCGCGTCGGCCGGTCCGGCCGACGGGCCCTCCGTACGCCCCACCCTGGGCGGACGACCGTCCGCAGCGGCGTCCGCCGAAGAAGCGGTCCCCGCTGCCCGGCCCGTCCTGCCCGTGGTCCAGCGTCAGGCGGACGCGTCCGCGCCGGCCGGTCCCTCCGTACGCCGGACACCGGACGGGCAGCCGCCCACGGCGGCGCCCGGCGCGCCCGCCCTGCCGGTGGTCCAGCGCCAGGCGGAAGCGCCCGCGTCCACCGGTCCGGCGGCCGGGCCCTCCGCGCGCCCGACATCTGCCGGGCCCGCCCTGCCGGTGGTCCAGCGGCAATCGGACGCGCCCGCGTCCACCGGTCCGGCGGCCGGGCCCTCCGCGCGCCCGACACCTGCCGGGCCCGCCGTGCCGGTGGTTCAGCGGCAATCGGACGCGCCCGCGTCCACCGGTCCGGCGGCCGGGCCCTCCGCGCGCCCGACACCTGCCGGGCCCGCCGTGCCGGTGGTGCAGCGCCAGGCGGACGTGTCCGCCGCCTCGGAGCCCTCCGCGCCTGCCGGGCCCGGCCTGCCCGTGGTCCGGCGGCAAGCGGAGGCACCCGGCCCCGCGACCCCCGGGCGCGGCACGCGCCCCACCCTGGGCAAGCCCCTGCGCGAACTCCCCGCGGGCGCGGCCCCCTTCGCCCCGTCCACCCGTGACGCGGGCGGCCCCGCGCTGCCCGTGGTCCAGCGGCAGACGCCCGACAGCGCCGCCACCGCGCACCCGGCCCCCGCCACCCCGCCCACCGGCCCCGGCTCCCGGGCCCGCACCCGGGGCGGTCTCGGCGCACCGCTCTCCGCCCTCCCGCCGACCGCCGGCACCGCGAGCGACGGCCCGCCCCGGGCGCGGCCGGCCGCCCCGCAGCCCGGCCCCGCCGCGCCCCCCGCGATGCCCCCGCGCACCGCGCCCCCCGCGCGAAGCACCCCCGACGCCACCGCCCCCGTCCGCGTCCAGCGCGTCCCCTCCCGCCGGACGCCCCGGCCCGCCCCCGTCCAGCGCGCCCGCGCGCTCCTCGCGGGGCGGACCCTCACCGTGCGAACGGGCGCCGCCGAAGGGTTCACCGCCCGCGAGTCCGCCGCCGCGCCCCGGCCCGTCGTGCCGGCCACCTGGCGCCGCGACACGCCGCGCCCGGAGGCGGCGGCGCAGCCCGTCGTCCAGCGGGTCGCCGCCGACCCCGTCACCCCGCCGCGCCCGCACGCGCCGCTCCCGGCCGCCCGGTCCGCCGCGCAGCGGGAACCCGCGGTCCCGGCCGGCCTCGTACCGGAATCCGCCCCCCGGGCCCCGGTCGTCCGCCCGCACCCGCCCGGTACCCCTCGCCCCGGCGGTTCCGCCGCCCCCGTGCAGCGCCTCGCGATGCCGGTCGTGGCGGAGCCCGGGGCCCCCGCCCAGGGGCCCGAACCGGAGGCGGGCGGCGCCCCCGCCGGCGTACCGCAGCCCCTCGCCGTACGGCCGTCCGCTCCCCGGACCGGCCAGTCACCGCCCACGCGGGCGAACGCGCAGGCGAACACGCAGGCGGTCCAGCGCGCCGTGGCCCAGGCCGGTCTCGCCGGCGTGCCGGTGACCGTCGTCCAGCGGCAGGCCGCCCAGGGCCCGGCGCCCGAACGGCCCGCCGAGCGCGTCCCGTACGTGGACGTCGAAGACCTCGCCCGACGCCTCATCGACCCCGTGGCCCGGCTCCTCCGGGCCGATCTGCGGCGGGGCCGCGAACGTTCCGGACGTCCGTACGACGGCCGCCGCTGACAGGGAAGCGCTGGAGAGGGAAAGCAACGGATGACGGACAACATCTTCGCGACGAGCGTGTTCTTCAAGCTCACCATCGGCGGGAGCGACCTCGGCGCGTTCCACACCTGTTCCGGCCTGGGCGCCGAGGTGGAGATCGAGCAGTACGCCGAGGGCGGCAACAACGGCTACACCTGGCAGCTGCCGGGGCGGATCACCTGGACCAACATCACGCTGACCCGCCCGGTCACCACCGACACGCTCAAGATCGCGCGCTGGCTGAACGAGACGACGCAGCGCGTCGAACGCAAGGACGGCGAGATCGTCGCCCTGCGGCCCAACCTCAGCCGGATCGTCAGCTGGCAGATCCAGGGGATCGTGCCGGTCCGCTGGCAGGGGCCCTCCTTCGACCCGGCCAACTCCCAGGCGGCGATCGAGACACTGGAGATCGCGCACGAGGGGCTGGTGACCTCCTGATGAACCGTCCGGAACACGTCGTGGAAGGAGGGACCCCGTGGCAGCCACTGCCCGCACGAGCCGTGCACGCGCACAACTGACCATCATGGAGCCGCCGTCGGACGTAGGCGCCAAGCCGGGCGGGACCCTCGCCCGGCTGACGCTCCAGTTCAACCCGGCGACGCTGTCCCTCCGCAAGTCCACCGAGTGGCGCCGCACCCCGTCCCGCACGGCGGGCGAGTCCGCGCTGCCCGAGTTCGTGGGCAGCGGTCCCCGCTCGCTGTCGCTCGACGTGTTCCTGGACGCCACCGCCACGCACGACAACTCCGTGGAGCGGGCGGTCGAGCAGCTGATGACGGCCTGCGTGCCGACGCCGAGCAGCCTGGGCCGGAAGAAGCCGTCGAGCCCCTGGGTGCGGTTCGACTGGGGGACCTCGCGGACGACGTCGTTCGACGGGGTGCTGTCCAGCCTCTCGGTGTCGTACACGCTGTTCGACGTTGACGGGAAGCCGCTGCGCGCCACCTGCTCGCTGTCCATCGAGGAGGCGAGCGTCGATCCGGCCGGGCAGAACCCGACGTCCGGCTCGCGGGAGGCGCGGCGCACCCACACGGTCGTCGCCGGGGACAGCCTGCCGCTGCTCGCCTGGCGCGAGTACGGCGATGCCACCGCCTGGCGCACGATCGCGGAGGCCAACGGCATCGACGACCCCATGCACCTGCCCCCGGGCAGCGAACTCCTGGTGCCCGCGCTGGAGGACAGCGCGGCGGAGGAAGGCGTACCGGAGGCGGCCCGATGACCGGCCCCGCCCGCTCCTTCGCCGCCGACCCCATCGTGGAGGCGCCCGCCGAGCTGCCCCAGGCGTGGGCCGCCCAGCTGGTGAGCTGCGCCGTGGACGAGAACATCGGGCTGCCCGACAGCGCCGTGCTGACGTACCGCGACCCGTACCACACGCTGCTCACCGCCACCGGCATCACGATCGGCACCGAGCTGAAGATCTCCGTGGTCACCGTCCAGGAACGGGCGCGCGAGCGGCTGTTCACGGGCGAGGTGACCGCGCTGGAACTGGACAGCGACACGACGGGCTCGTTCACCGTCGTCCGCGCGTTCTCCAAGGCGCACCGGCTGAAGCGCGGCCGCAAGGTCGTCGCGTACCGGAACATGAAGGCCGCCGACATCGTCCGCAAGGTCGCCGCCGGAGCCGGTCTGCCGTGCGGGAAGGTCGAGGCGGCCCCGGTCATGTACAAGCAGCTGACCCAGCCGAACATCTCGGACTGGGACTTCCTCCAGTACCTCGCGGGGGAGTGCGGGGCGCACGTCCGGGTGGACGAGAAGGGCGTGCTCCAGTTCGCGAAGCCGAAGCCCGCCTCCTCGGCGCCGGCCCCGTCCACCTCCGCCGCCAAGCACCCCATGGTCCTGGAGTACGGCCGCAACCTGCTCGCGCTCCGGGCCGTGCTGACCGGCGCGGACGGGGCGGACAGCGTGGAGGTGCGCGGCTGGGACGTGGAGAACAAGGTCCGGCTGGTCGCCCGGGAGCAGTCCATCCGCTCCGACACCGTGACCCCGGGCACCAACCCGTCCTCGGCCGCCGCGCTGTTCGGGAAGAACGCCCGGATGACCGTCGCCGACACCCCGTACCGGACCCAGGCCGAGGCCCGCGCGGTCGCCGGTGCCGTGGCCGGACGGGTCGCCTCCGGCTTCGGCGAGATCGAGGCGGTCGCCGAGGGCAACCCGAAGCTGCGGGCGGGCGAACCGGTCGCCCTCGGAAACGTCGGCCCCGCCTTCGCCGGGCGCTACACCGCGACCGCCGCCCACCACACCCTGGACCCGCAGGACGGCTACCGTACGACCGTCCTGGTCAGCACCGACCCGGACCGCTCGCTGACCGGCCTCACCGGCGGCCAGGGCGCACCCGTGCCCGGCCCCCGCATGCCGGGCCTCGCGATCGGCGTCGTCACCGACATCCGCGAGGGCCGGGGCAGGGAACGCGGCTCGGTGCGGCTGAAGTTCCCCTGGCTGGACGACACGTACGTCACGGACTGGGTCCGTACGGTGCAGTGGGGCGGGCAGGGCGGCGGCGGGGTGTTCAGCCCCGAGGTCAACGACGAGGTGCTGGTCGGCTTCGAACAGGGCCTGATCGACAGCCCGTACGTGCTCGGCGGGCTCTACAACGGCGTCGACAAGCCGTCCCCGCACGACGTCCCGCTCGTGGACCCGACCAGCGGCAAGGTCAACCGCCGCTCCCTGGTGTCGCGTTCGGGCAACCGGATCGAACTGCTCGACACCCCGCGCGGCCCGTCCGGCGTCCGGCTCGCCACCGGTGACGAGCAGCTGGAGGTCGTGCTGGACGAGCGGCGCGGCGAGATCGCGCTCAAGGTGTACGCGCGCGGCACCTCCCGGGTCCTCAGCTCCCTGTCGCTCGGCCGCACCGGGATCACGCTCGACGCGGGCACCGGGAACGTCCATGTGAAGGGCGCGTCGGTGACCGTCAACGGCAAGACCGGCGTCACCGTCGACGGCGGCCTGCTCGCCGTCCTGAAGGCCGCACTCGTCCGCATCAACTGACGCCCCGCCCACCGAGGAGACCAACAGCCATGCCCCAGGCAGCCCGTACGGGCGACCCCACCGTCCACGGTGGCGTCATCGGCACCCCGCCCCCGGGCGCGGTCGCCGTCGCCACCGTGCTGATCGGCGGCAAGCCGGCCGCCGTCACCGGAAGCCTGCACGTGTGCGTCGTGCCCCCGCACGCCCTGCTCGGCCCGGGGAACGTCGTCATGCCGAACCCGGCGGCGGCCGTCGGCGGCGCGGTCCTGATCGGCGGGCTGCCCGCCGCCCGCATGGGCGACACCACCAGCTGCGGCGCGAAGATCGTCATGGGCGCGCCCAACGTCCTGATCGGGGGCCCGATATGAGCGAGCACGGGTTCATCGGGCGCGGCTGGGGCTTCCCGCTGCGCGTCGGCGCCACGGGCGGCATCGGCATGGTCGAGCGCGAGCAGGAGATCGAGGAGTCGATCGGCCTGATCCTCGGCACCGCACCCGGCGAACGCCCCATGCGCCCGGAGTTCGGCTGCGGCATCCACGAGTACGTCTTCGCCCCCGGCGACGGCGCGACCGCCGGGCGGATCGCCCACGAGGTGCGCACCTCCCTGGAACGCTGGGAACCGCGCATCGAGGTCCGGGACGTGGTCGTCGCGTACGACACCGTCGAGGAAGGCACGCTCTACATCGACGTGCATTACACCGTCCGGTCCACCAACGACCTGCGCAACCTGGTCTTCCCCTTCTATACGATCCCCGAGGCGGGAGCCCGCTGATGTCCCTGACCCCGCCCAATCTCGACGACCGCCGCTTCCAGCAGCTCGTGGACGAGGCCAAGCGGTACGTCCAGCAGCGCTCGCCCGAGTGGACCGACCACAACGTGTCGGACCCCGGGGTCACGCTGATCGAGACGTTCGCCTACATGGTCGACCAGCTCCTGTACCGGCTGAACCGGGTGCCGGACCGCAACTACTTCGCCTTCCTGGACCTGCTCGGGGTGCGGCTGTTCCCGCCGACGGCCGCGCGCGCGGACGTCGACTTCTGGCTGTCCGCGCCCCAGCCGGACACCGTGCGCCTCCCGGCCGGCACGGAGGTGGCGAGCGCGCGCGGCGAGACGGAGGAGGCGGTCGTCTTCTCGACCGGCGAGGACCTGGCGATCGTGCCGAGCTCCCTCGTCCGCCTGGTCACGGTCCCGGCGTCCGGGGAGCAGACCGACCGCACCGCGCCGCTCGCCGAGGGCCGGGACATCCCCTGCTTCCAGGCCCGGCCCCAGCCCGGTGACGCCCTCCTGTTCGGGCTGCCCACCGCCGTGCCCCGCTGCATCGTCGCCGTACGCCTGGACAGCCGGGTCGAGGGCGTCGGCGTCGACCCCCGGCAGCCGCCGCTGGCCTGGGAGGCCTGGGACGGTGCCCGCTGGGTGGCGTGCGCGACCGGCGTCGACTCCACCGGCGGGCTCAACAAGCCCGGCGAGATCACGGTGTTCGTACCCGCCGGACACACCGAGTCCGTCACCGCGGGCATCCGCGCGGGCTGGCTGCGCTGCCGGGTCACCGAGGCCGCCCCCGGCCAGCCCTTCTACTCGGAGTCCCCGACGATCCGCGAGGCCGAGGTCTTCACCGTCGGCGGCACGGCGGGCGTCGAGCACGCGGAGACCGTGCACGACGTGCCGCTCGGGACCTCCGAGGGCGTGGCGGGCCAGACGTTCGCCGCGCCCCGGACGCCCGTCCTGCTCGACGGGGAGCCGCCGCTCGTGGAGGTGTCGTCGGCCGACGGCTGGCAGACCTGGACCCCGGTCGAGCACTTCGGCGCCTCCGGACCGGGCGACCGGCACGTGCTGATCGACGCCGTCGCGGGCCGGTTCGCCTTCCCGCCCGAGGTGCGCGAGGCGGACGGCACCATGCGGGCGTACGGGGCGGTGCCCCCGAAGGGCGCCCACATCCGCCTCGCCCGCTACCGCACGGGCGGCGGCGCCGCCGGCAACGTGGCCCGCGGCGCGATCCGCGTCCTGCGCAGCTCCGTCCCGTACGTCGCCGGGATCGACAACCGGGAGGCGGCGGGCGGCGGTGTGGACGGCGAGACCGTCGAGAACGCGAAGCTGCGCGCGCCGCAGATCCTCCGCGTCCAGGAGCGGGCCGTCACCGCCGAGGACCACGAGGCCATCGCCCGCGAGGCCGCGCCCTCGCTGCGCCGGGTCCGGTGCCTGCCCGCCGCCCCCGGCGAGGGCGGTGCGGTCCGGGTCCTGGTCGTGCCCGACGCGGTCCCGGACGAGGGCGGCCGGCTCCGCTTCGAGCAGCTGATCCCGCCGGACTCCGTGCTCGCGGCGGTGGCCGGGCGGCTGGACGAACGGCGGCTCGTCGGCACCCGCCTGGTGGTCGAACCCCCCGCCTACCAGGGCGTCACCGTCGTCGCGGGCCTGGTCGCGGACGAGGGCGACACGGACCGCGTCCGGGCCGCTGCGCTCGACGCGCTCTTCCGCCTCATCGACCCGCTGAGGGGCGGCGCGGACGGCACCGGCTGGCCGTTCGGCAGGCCCGTGCAGTACGGGGAGGTGTTCGCCGCCCTCCAGGCCGTGCCCGGCGTCCGCCTGGTCGACGAGGTCCGCCTGTTCCCCGCCGACCCGCTCACCGGGAGGCGCGGCGGGGCGGTGGACCGCATCGACATCGCCCCGAACGCCCTGGTCTTCTCCCACCAGCACCAGGTCGCGGTCACCGCCGCCGGGCCCGGTGAGCGCCGATGACCCGGGCCGCCGTCCCCGGCCTCCCCAGCCGCTACCCGATCGGCGCGCTGCTGCCCGCCCTGTACGCGGACGACGACCTCGCCCAGCGCTTCACGGCGGGCCTGGACACGGTCCTCGCCCCGGTCCTGTCCACGCTCGACAACCTCCCGGCCTACTTCGACCCGGCCCTGACCCCGGACGACTTCCTGCCCTGGCTCTCCTCCTGGGTCGGCGCGGGCATCGACCCGGCCTGGCCGGAGGACCGCCGCCGCGCCGCCGTCGCCCGCGCCGTCGAGATCCACCGCCGCCGGGGCACCCGCCAGGGCCTGGCGGACCACCTGCGCCTCTGCTTCGGCGTGGAGGCGGACATCCAGGACGGCGGCGGCGTCACGTGGTCGTCCGAGCCGGACTCCGCGCTGCCGCCCGCCCCGACGGGCGAACTGCTGGTCCGGGTCCGGTCGGACCGCCCCCTGGACGAGGCCCGTGTCCTGGCGGTGGTCCGCGCCTCCTGCCCGGCGCACCTGACCTGCCGGGTCGAGATCACAGGGAGCCCCACATGACCCGCCCATGCCCGACCTGCGGCGCCGCGAACGCGGAGGACGAGGACTTCTGCGGAAGCTGCGGTACGTATCTGGGCTGGTCGACGCGGGCCCGGCCCGGGGGGCCGCGCCCGGCCCCGGCGGCACCGGACGCACCCCCGGCGCCGGACCCGGCCCCGGTCGCGCCCCCGGCGCCGGACCCGGCCCCGGTCGTGCCTCCGGCGTCGGACCCGGCCCCGGTCGTGCCTCCGGCGTCGGAACCGGCCCCGGTCGCGCCCCCGGCATCGGACCCGGCCCCCGCGCCGGGCCCGGAGCCGCGTACGGCCCCGGGCCCCGCCGTGCCCCCGGGCCCCGCCGGACCCCCCGCCCCCGCCGTGCCCCCGGGCCCCGCCGGACCCCCCGCCCCCGCCGTGCCCCCTGCACGCGAGCCGGAAGCGGAACCGGAACCGGAACCGGCCCCGGTGCCGGCCCCCGCCCCGGCGCCGCGTGCGACGCGGCGCTCGGCGTGGAGGCGGACGCCGGACCCGGCCCCCGCGCCGGAACCGGAGCGCAGCGCGGCCGCGAGCCCCGCCGTGCCCGAGCCGGACCCGGCCGTTGCGCCGCAACCGGCCCCCGCCCCGCCCCCGGCCGCCCCGCGGCCCCCCGCGCCCGCCCCCGTACAGCCGGGCCGGCCGAGGCCGCCGGAGCCGGAACCGCCGGCGGAGGAGCCCATCGGGGCCGTCCTGCCCGGCGTACCCGTCACCGCCCGCCCCACCGTCAGGACGGCGGCGGCGGACGACGAACCGGACGGCGAGCCCTGCCCGTCCTGCGGCACGAACAACCGCCCGGGCCGCACGTTCTGCCGCAACTGCGCCGAGCCCCTGAAGCCCCGGGCCCAGGCGGCACCGCTGCCCTGGTGGCGGACCAGGTGGCCGTTCAACCGCCGGGTGCGGGCGGGCTCGGGGAGGCTGCTGCGCGGCAGCCTCATCGCCCTGGTCGTCGCGGCCCTCCTGGCCGCGGGCTTCCTGCTGGTCCCGGCCGGGCGCTACGTCGTGGAGGACGTACGCGACAAGCTCGGCGGCACGGGCGAGGTCAGCCCGCTCCACGTCTCCGCGAACGCGTCCGCCCCGGGGCACCCGGCCAAGGCGGCGGTGGACGGGGTGACGAACACGTACTGGGGTGCGCCGAAGACGGGCGACGCGCTGACGGCGGAGTTCGAGGACCCGTTCCGGCTCGTCGGCGTCACGGTCCACACGGGCGTCTCGACGAAGCCGGAGGTCTTCCAGAAGGGCGCCAGGCCCACCCGGGCGGACCTCACCATCACCACGGAGAACGGCAAGATCCACCAGAAGACGATGACGCTGGCCGACAAGCCGGGCGAACAGACCCTGCGCATGGGCATCAGCGACGTCGTATCGGTCCGGTTCACGATCCGCGAGGCGGCCGGCGAGGCCGGGGGCCACCCGATCGCCCTGGGCGAGATCGAGTACTTCAGGCGCACGTAGGACTTCCGGTCCGGGTCACGTCGGGGCCGGGGGAGAACGTGCGCAGCGTGCCCGGGAGGTCGCGACGGGACCTTCCCGGTCGTCGCCGCGCGTCCTCCCGGGCCAACCAACTGTGCCCCGCCGGACCTGGATCCGCCCCCGTGCTCCGGGATATGCAGGAAGGGACACACCCCCCCCGCAGGAAGAGGTCTCCATGCGCAGCCAGGACGGTGCCGAGAAGGCAGACGCGGCGCGCGGGCCCGGCTGGGCCCGGAAGCCGGGGGCCGCGGCCGCCGCACCCGCCACCGAGTGGCTCGCGCTCCAGGGCAGCGTCGGGAACGCCGCCGTCGTCCAGATGCTGCGGGCCGCCGGGCATCCGCACTGCGGCCACGAGGAGGCGGAGCAGCCGGTGCAGCGCGCGGCCGTCACGGACGTGCTGCGGTCGTCCGGGCGGCCGCTGGACAGCGCCGTCCGCAGTGAGATGGAGTCCCGGCTCGGGGCGGACTTCTCCGACGTGCGCATCCACACCGACGCCGCCGCCAAGGCATCGGCCGCCGGGGTCGGGGCCCGCGCCTACACCTCCGGGCACCACGTCGTCATCGGTGACGGCGGGGCCGACAAGCACACGCTCGCCCATGAGCTGACCCACGTCATCCAGCAGCGCCGGGGGCCGGTCGCCGGTACGGACAACGGCTCCGGGCTCCGCGTATCGGACCCCTCGGACCGGTTCGAGCGCGAGGCCGAGGCGAACGCGACACGGGTGATGAGGGGACCGGCACCCGAACGCGGCGAAGGCGCCGAACACCGGGCGGACGCGAGGACGGCCGCCCGGACCGGTGAGGCCGTGCAGCGTTACGCCGACGTCGACGTGAACGGGGAAGTCCTTCGGGCGTCCGAGAACGGTCTCTTCCTGACACGCCCCGACACCCCGTACGTCTGGGTCCGGGAGGACGCGCCGGCGAGCAGTGTCGCGCCCGCCCTGAGGCGGGCGGACAACAACGGGATGCAGTGGAACGGCGGGACGTACTTCCGGCACTGGCTGGGCGGCGACGTCCAGCAGGACTGCCTGCACGCCGCCGAGGAGATCATCAACAACCGTGTCCGCGAACTCGATTGGGGCGAGGGCGAGTACAGCACGATCGAGACCACCGACAAGCGCTACGGTCCGACCGAGGTGTTCGGTCAGGCGGACCCGACCAATCGCCGCCAGGCCCGCCAGTTCGCCGGCCCGAAGAATGAGATGGCCGATCCCCGGGCGGGAGAGGCGTTCGTCATCGTGGTCACCAAACCCGACCCGGAGAAGGAGATGAGTCAGTTCCACGCCGGCGCGGTGGTGGCCCGCGACGGTAACGACTGCGTCGTCCTGCAAGCCTGGTCGGATGGGAACAGCCCGCCCAACCTGGCCGCGGCCGACTCCGAGATCTACACGGTGGGAGACCTCCAGCGATCGTTCCACGCGGCCTACGGCGCGCCCGACGCCTACTTCGGAACGGTCGGAACGACGACGGTCGTCATCAAGTCGCACCCTGAGGTGGCCAGGCAAGCGTGACCGCGGGCGAGGTCCCCCTCACAACCCCGGCGCCCCCCACACCGGGAACCAGCGCGACAGGTCCCGCTCCACGCGCAGGTCGTCCCCCAGCGCGGCCCGGACCTCCAGCTCCAGCCGGTTGTCGCGCTTCTCGGTGCCGCCCGGGACCGGGGCGAACGGGTAGAACGTGCCGCGCTTGTACAGGTACACCAGCGCCAGCGCACGCCCGTCACCGTCCCCGGCCCCGTCCCGGAAGGCGACCAGCGAGCACAGCAGCTGCGGGCCGAAGCCGCCGTCCTGGAGCAGGGTGTTGACCGCGTGCAGGTCGTTGACCAGGGCGGCGGTGTCCCCGGGCGGTTGGCGGGCGAGCAACCAGGTGTAGCCGTACGCGTCACGGCTGAACTCCACCGGGACGCCGCCGCGCCCCGTGTCCGCGTCGAGCAGTTCGCGCACGTCCTGCTGGACCCGGGCGAAGGCGGAGCCCTCGACGCCCGCGAAGCACACCGAGCCGAGACCCGTCGGCGTGAGGCCCGTCGCGGCCTGGAGGGTCAGCGCGGCGGACGGGACGGCGAAGAGCTGGTCGAGGTCGGGGCGGACCGGTTTGCTGCGGCCCAGGATCGTGTCGAGCAGGCCCACGGGGACTCCTTACGGGCGGACGGGCCCTCACGGACGGGCCCTCACGGACGGGCCCTCACGGACGGGCCCTCACGGACGGGCCCTCACGGACGGGCCCTCACGGACGGGACAGGTCGGCCGAGATGCGGGCCAGCTGGTCGAGGCGCTGTTCCAGCGTCGGGTGCGTGGAGAGCAGCCGGCCGATGCTCTCCTTCGAGGCGAAGGCCGGGACGAAGTAGAAGGCGTTGTACGGCTCCGCCTTCCGCAGGTCCTCCGTCGGAATCCGGGCCATCTGGCCGCTCACCTTGGTGAGGGCGGACGCGAGGGCCGAGGGGCGGCCGGTGAGGAGGGCGGCCGTGCGGTCGGCGGTGAGTTCCCGGTAGCGGGAGAGCAGCCGGGTGAGCAGGAAGCTCAGCGCGTAGACGACCGCGCTGACCAGCGGGATGAGCAGGACCAGGATGCCGATGGGGTCGTTGCCGCGGCTGTTGCGGGCGAAACCGCCCCACAGCGCGACCCGGGTGATGATCCCGGCCAGGACGCCGAGGAACGAGGCGATGGTCATCACGGCCACGTCCCGGTGCGCGACATGCGACATCTCGTGCGCGAGGACGCCCTCCAGCTCCTCCGGTTCGAGTCTGCGCAGCAGCCCCGTCGTCGCGCAGACGAGCGAGGACTTCTGGCTGCGGCCGGTCGCGAAGGCGTTCGGCACATCGCTCTCCGCGATCGCCACACGTGGTTTCGGCATATCGGCAAGGGCGCATATCCGGTCGATCGCCCCGTGCAGCTCCGGCGCCTCGGCGGGGGAGACCTGCCGGGCGCCCATGCTGAACGCGGCGATCCGGTCGCTGAACCAGAACTGGGCGACGAACATCCCGCCGGTGATCACCAGGATCACCGGCCAGGCCCCGCGCAGCACCGCCAGGAGCACGCCGACCAGCACCACGTACAGCAGCCCGATCAGGAACATGGTGGTGACCATGCGCGTGGTCAGGCCACGGTCGGCGGCGTACCGGCCACGGGTTCGGGCCATGGTGGACCTCCGCTCCTCGCCTCCCTCCATGGTGCTCCTCGGCGGCCGAAAGTGGATGCCGGTGCTCCGTTCGGCGGGTATGGCCGAACATCACCTAGGCCAGGTAGATGCCTGAGGCATCTAGTGAGGGTGATCGGCAGGACCACCACACCCCCCTCGTTGCGAGGTCCGTCATGACAGAGACCCAGTCCGAGCCCCAGCCCGCGACCGTCGACTTCCCGCAGAACCGCTCCTGTCCCTACCACCCGCCCACCGGCTACCCGAGCGCGAGCCGCGGGCAGCGGCCGGTGTCCCGGGCCCGCCTCTTCGACGGCCGTACGGTCTGGCTGGTGACCGGCCACACCGAGGCCCGGGCGCTCCTGTCCGACCCCCGGCTGTCGTCCGACCGCTTGCACCCGGGCTTCCCGTTCTTCGCGCCGAGGCTCGCCGCCGTCGAGCAGCGGCGCGTCGAACTGATCGGCGTGGACGACCCGGAGCACAACGCGCAGCGCCGGATGCTGATCCCCAGCTTCACGGTCCGGCGGACGGCGGCGCTGCGGCCGCGCATCCAGGAGACCGTGGACCGGCTGCTCGACGCGATGGTGGCGCAGGGGCCGCCGGCCGAGCTGGTGGGGGCGTTCGCGCTGCCGGTGCCGTCGATGGTCATCTGCGCGCTGCTCGGGGTGCCGTACGCGGACCACGAGTTCTTCGAGGACCGCTCACGCAAGCTGCTGCGGGGACCCGGACCGGCGGACGTGACCGAGGCCCGGGAGGACCTGGACGCGTACTTCCGCGACCTGATCGAGCGGAAGCGGCGCGAACCGGGCGACGGGCTGCTGGACGAGCTGATCGCCGAACAGCTGGAGACCGGGGCGGTGGAGCGGGACGCGCTGGTCCGCCTGGCGGAGCTCCTGCTCGTGGCCGGCCACGAGACGACCGCGAACATGATCTCGCTCGGCACGTTCACGCTGCTCCGGCACCCGGACCAGCTCGCCCGGCTGACCGGCGGCGGCGCGGACGCGGTGCCGGCCGCCGTGGAGGAGCTGCTGAGGTTCCTGTCCATCGCGGACGGGCTGTCCCGGGTGGCGGTGGAGGACATCGAGATCGGCGGGGAGACGCTGCGGGCGGGGGAGGGCGTGCTCCTGTCCACCGCCGTGGTCAACCGGGACGCGGCCGTCTTCGAGTTGCCGGACGAGCTGGACCTCGGGCGCGGGGCGCGCAACCACGTCGCCTTCGGCTTCGGCATCCACCAGTGCCTGGGCCAGAACCTGGCCCGCGCCGAACTGGAGATCGCCCTGACCGCGCTCTTCCGCCGCCTGCCGGGTCTGCGGCTGGCGGTGGAGCCGGAGGACGTGCCGTTCAAACCGGGCGACACGGTGCAGGGCCTGCTGGAACTGCCGGTGACCTGGTGACGGAGGAGAACCCCATGCGGATCGACATCGACAAGGACGTGTGCATCGGCGCGGGCCAGTGCGCCCTGGCGGCCCCGAAGGTGTTCACCCAGGGCGAGGACGGCCTCAGCGAACTCCTGCCGGAGCCCGAGCCGGGCCCGATGGTCGCGGAGGCGGTACGGGCGTGCCCGGTGGGGGCGATCAGGGCGGGCGGCTGAGGGGCCCGCGCGTTCTCGGCCTGTCCGGCGTTCGGGGGCGGAACCGCTGCCGTGGTGTGCGGTGCACCGACACAGGGGACCGAGCGCCGGGGAGCTGGTCGCCGAGCACCGGCGGTCGCCCGGTGGGGCCGGGGCCGGGTGACGGTCCGGACCCGTCCGCACTCCGTCCGGATACGCCGGCGGCGGACCACAGGCGTGGTCCGCCGTCGGTGAGACAGGACCTGGGAGCGCGGGGTCACCGCGCGTCGCCCCAGCGGGGGTTCGTTACTTCGCCGGCTTCTTGCCGGTGATGCCGAGGTGCACCAACTGCGCCAGGTTGGGCTTGATTTCGGTCTGCTTGACGCCCCAGGCCGTGAAGCCCTTCTGGTGCGAGGCGACGCCGGCCAGCATCACGACCAGCGAGCCCGCCATCGCGGCGGCGCTGATGTCCTTGTCGACCTTGCCCTTCGACTGGAGCTCCTTCACGGACTCCGTCAGGGAGCCGGTCACGGAGTTCAGGACCTTCATGCGGATCTTGTTGAACCGCTTGTCGCCCTCCGCCGCGCCGAGGTCGATCACGCGCAGGATCGCGTCGTTGCGCCGCCAGAAGTCGAGGAAGCCCTCCACGAGTTGTTCGGAGGTCTGCCGGCCCGCCTTGCCGACCCAGGAGCGCCCGGCGACCAGTTCGGTCAGCCCGGCCCCCTCCTTGGCGACGTCCTCGGCGAGTTCGAGGACGGCGCCCTCGACATCGGGGAAGTACTGGTAGAAGGTCGCTGGTGAAGTCCCCGCCCGCCGGGCGACGTCGATGACTTTGACGTCCCGGTACGGCGAGGAGCTGAGCATCTCGCTGAGGCAGTCGAGCAGCTTCTGCCGCGTCGCCTGACCGCGTCGACCGGCCACGCGGCCGTCGACGGTGCGTACTTGTCCTGTCATGCCGTCAGCTTACCGACGGGTGATCGGAGCGCGATTCGGCCGAAGCAAATGGGGAACGGGGCCCTGCCCGCCCCCCGCGGCGGCCCTTCGCCGCCCACAGGCCGAACAGTGTTATTAACAGCCTGTGGATAACTTCGGTGGATAACTTTCGAACCTGCGTTCGCAAGTGAAGGTTCCGGGGCGCGCCGCACGCACCGTGAAGCTACCGTGACTGTGACGGGCGTCACCCGCGACGGAAGGATCCGGACCCATGGCCGCGTTCGCGCAGTCCGTACCGTGCTGGGTGGATGTGCAGCTCCCCGACCTGGAGGCGGGCAAGCGCTTCTACGGCGGACTCTTCGGCTGGACCTTCCGCCCGGCCGAAGGCCCCCGCGCCGACGCCCTCAGTGACGGGAAGCTGGTCGCCGCGCTGGCCGCGAAGAAGGACGGGCGGATGCCGACCGCCTGGGGCGTCTACTTCGCCACCGACGACATCGAGGCGTCGGTCACCCGGATCCGCGCGGCCGGCGGACAGGTGATCACCGAACCCGTCCCGGCCGGGCGCCACGGCGTGCTCGCCCAGGCCGCCGACCCGGGCGGCGCGGTCTTCGGACTCTGGCAGGCCGGCGAGCGCGAGGGGTTCCAGAAGCGGAACGAGCCCGGTTCCTTCTGCTGGACCGAGGTCCACACCCGGTCCAAGGAGCGCGTCGACCCCTTCTACGAGGAGGTCTTCGGCTTCCGCTGCGCGGACGTGGACGACTCGCCCCTGGACGTTCCGGACACCGACGAGCACCGCGTGGACTTCCGTACGTGGTCCCCGCCCGGCACCGAACCGGGCCCCGAGACGGCGGTCGGCGGGCGGAGCGTCATCACGGCCGCGTTCCCGGCCGAGCTGCCCAGCCACTTCCTGAACTACTTCAACGTGACGGACTGCGACGACACCGCCCGCACCGTCCAGCGGCTCGGCGGCCGGGTCACCGAACCCCCGCTCGACATCCCGTACGGGCGGATGGCGGTCCTCCAGGACGACCAGGGTGCCGAGTTCGCCGTACTTCAGGAGCTTGTGTCCTGATACGGGCGGAGAGGCACGGGACACCCCGATCCGCCCCCGGGTTCGCAACCGGGGCCCCGGCCAGGAACAATCGGGGTGCGCACCGCCGGGCCGCGCCCACTGATGAGACGCTGCACACGGCGGGATTTTCGCGGGCCTCTGTTATCTGAGGTCCGTACGGGGAGGTGGCAAGTAGTGGAGCAGCTGACGCAGCACGACCCGAGGCGGATCGGCCCCTTCGAGGTGCTGGGACGGCTCGGGGCCGGCGGCATGGGGCTGGTCTATCTGGCCCGGTCGGCGTCGGGCCGCCGGGTGGCGATCAAGACCGTCCGTACGGAACTGGCCGAGGACCAGCTGTTCCGGGTGCGCTTCACACGCGAGGTGGAGGCCGCGCGCGCCGTCAGCGGCTTCTACACGGCCGCCGTCGTGGACGCCGACCCGCGCGCCGCCGTGCCCTGGCTCGCCACCGCGTACGTACCCGCCCCCTCGCTCGAAGAGATAGTGAACGAGTGCGGGCCCATGCCGACCCAGGCCGTGCGCTGGCTGGCGGCGGGGATCGCGGAGGCCCTCCAGTCCATCCACGGGGCGCAGCTCGTCCACCGCGACATGAAGCCGTCCAACGTGCTCGTCGTGGAGGACGGCCCCCGGGTCATCGACTTCGGCATCGCGTCCGGCGTCTCCAACACCCGGCTCACCATGACCAACGTGGCCGTCGGCACCCCGGCGTACATGTCACCGGAGCAGGCCCGGGACTCGCGGAGCGTGACGGGGGCCAGCGACATCTTCTCGCTCGGCTCGACGCTCGTCTTCGCCGCGACCGGGCACGCACCGTACCGGGGGGCCAACCCGGTCGAGACGGTGTTCATGCTGCTGCGCGAGAGCCCCGACCTGTCCGGCCTGCCGGACGATCTGCGGCCGCTGATCGATTCGTGCATGCAGAAGGATCCGGGACTGCGGCCCACCCCGGCCGACCTCCAGGCCCAGCTCGCCCCGCACCTCTTCGCCTCCGGCGGCGGGGACGACGACGGCGGTACGGCTTCCGCGTGGCTGCCGGCCGCCGCGACCGAGCTGATCGAGCGGCGCAGGGGCGGTGGCCGTACGGCTCCGCCGGTCGCCCCGCCCCCTCCGCCGCCCGAGCCCGTCGCGCCGCCGCGGTCCGCCGAGACCGCGCCGCACCGGCCGCCCGGCACGGACTGGGACGGCCCCTGGCACAGCGGAGCCCCCGCCCGCCCGTCGGCCCCGCCCGCGCCGGTGCCGGACGCCGGGGGGCCGGTGCGGCTGACCGGGGTCCAGGTGGAGATCGGGCCAGGGCCCCGCGTCCAGGACGTCCGCGCCTCGGCCTCCGGTGCCGACGCGGGCCCGGCGACCGGCTGGGTCCGCCCGCCCGCCGGGGTCAACGGCACGCTCCCGCCCGTCCCGGTACCCCCTCCGGCGCAGGCCCCCGACGCCGCGCAGTCCGGGCCCGCCCGGTGGCGGCCCTGGCGGTTCCGCATGTCCAACGACGTGTGGGGCACGCCGGTCGTGGTCGGCGACCTGCTGTACGTCACGTCCTTCGAGGTCCACGCGCTGGACACCGGCAACGGGCGGCGCCAGTTCAAGACCCGGGACGTCGCCTGGGCGATGGCCGTCGAGGGCGGCCGCATCCACGCGTCGGACGGCCCCTCCCTCTACGCCCTGGACGCCGCCAGCGGCGCCGAGCGGTGGCGGGTGGGCACCGACGCCTGGGTGTACGCGCTGAAGGCCGACCGGGGCACGGTCGTCACGGCCACCCGGGGCGGCGGCGTCCAGGCGTGGGAGGCGGCGACCGGCGAGCAGCTGTGGGACCTGAGCGGCGCGCAGACGGACTTCGAGACGCCGGAGGGCGGGCCGGTCATCCACGACGGCACGGTGTACGTCTGGCAGGACGCCCGCCTGAAGGCCCTCGACGCCCGGACCGGCGTCGAGCGCTGGTCGTACCCCATCGGCGACGCGGCCTCCTGCGGCGGCGTACCGGTCCGGGTGACGCCCGCGCCGGACGGTTACGTGTACGTCGCCGCGGGGACCCGGGTGCTCGCGGTGGACATCGCGGCCGGGCACGTCCGCTGGCACTTCGAGTGCCCCGCGGTCTTCCTGTCCCCGCCCGCCTTCGCCCCCGGCCCGGCCGTCACCGGCGGCGGGGTCTACCTCGCGGACTACCTCGGTACGGTGTACGCCCTGGACGCCGCGACCGGCAAGGACCGCTGGCGCATCGCCACGGAGGCCCGCCAGTCGGCGGAGCCGGTGCTCGTCGTCGCGGGCAACGTCCACGTGGGCAGCGGCAGCGCGCTGTACACCCTCGACGCCGTCACCGGCACCCCGAAGTGGCGGTTCGCGGCGGGCGGCGAGGTGGTGGGCGCCCCGGTCGTCGCGGACGGCCGCGTCCACTTCGGCTCCGCGGACCACGTCCTGTACACCCTCGACGCGGCGGGCGGCCAGCTCCGCTGGAAGCTCGCCACGGGCGGCGAGATCACCGGCTCGCCCGTGGCCCGGGGCGGCGTGGTGTACGCGTGCAGCAAGGACCGCTGCGTGTACGCGCTGGACGCGCTGAAGGGGACGGGCACGGGGGCGCGCACCCGGTGACGCCCAGCCCGTCCTCAACCGCCGGGCGGGCTTGATCTGTCAGGCCCCGCGTCGGGGTCGTCGCCCTCCGGTTCCGGCCACGGGCTCGTCTGGACCGAGGGTCCGGGCTCGCGGGTCGGGGGCCAGGTGTCGGGGTCGGCCGAGTCCGGGGCGTCGTACCGCCGGACCCGGCGCCGGCGCCCCGACATCACTCCGGCCCCCAGCAGCATCAGCACACCCCCGCCCCCGGCCAGCGCGACGCCCACGTCCAGGCCCGATCCGTCGCCCGCGACGGCCAGGCTGTCCGTCACCTGGAAGACGCGGACCATCCACAGCACGGTGAACCCGAGCACCACCACGCCCGCCACGGCGACCAGCGCACGGGAGCGGAGCACGACCCCGAGCACCGCCACCACCGCCGCGCACAGGAACGGCAGCCACAGGGAGCCGAACAGGCCCCCGGACTGGGTACCGGCCGCACCGGTGCCGGTGAAGAGGTCCCCGAGCCGGTAGTGCCGCCCGAGGCGGCCGTCGTACCAGTCACGGAAGGGGCTCAGCACGGCGGCCGCCGCTCCGGCGAGAGCGAGGACCGCACCGAGGACGTTGCGGATCATCTCCGTACCTCCAGAGCGCTCTCGCTCCGACGCTACGCCGCCCGTGTGACGGCCGCCACCAGACGGGGACGAGACCGTGACAGGGCCATGACCGGCCCGCCGGTCATCCGCGCCATGCTGTGCGTTACGGTTCCGTGGCGCCCGGCCACCCGGGCCGGCGGCGCACAACAGCACACAAACGGGGGCGGATTCGATGAGACGGCAGCACGTCAAACTGACGGTGGTCCTGGTCGCGGTGGTACTCGCGCTCACCGGCTTCTCCAGCGGCAGCCACGGCGGTAAGAGCAAGAGCGGGAAGAGCCGGTCCAGCGGCCACAGCAGCGGCGGCGGCGGCGGGTGCTCCAACTCCAAGAAGAGCAACGGCACCTACCACGACACGGACTCCGACAACGACTACGACGACGACTACGGCTCGTCGAGCGGCTCCTCGGGCTCCACGTACACCGACCCGACCCCCACCGCCACCGCCTCGGACGCCCCGCGGGTGTACGTCTTCCGCTGCGCCCGGCCCGCGAAGGGCAAGCGCAAGGCGGTCACCGCGTCCACCGTCCGCCTGACCCCGGTCGCCTCCGGCACCCACACCTACGAGGTCGACGTGACCTTCCTGGACGCGAGGGGCGGCGTGGTCGACACGGGCGAGGCCACCGTGGAGGCCGACTACGGCGACACGAAGACCGTGTCCGTCCGGATGGACAGCCCGCGCCTGGTGTCCCGCGTGAAGAAGTGCCAGGTCACGGCCGAGCTGAGCTACTGAGCGCACCGACGCGCGAACGCGGCGGCCGCGGCGGCTTCCCCTCCGCGCCGCCGCGGCCGTTCCCCCCGTGCAGGTTGGACTAGTTGGGCTTCGGCGCCGAGGCGTGGGCGTCGAGCGTGGTGATCTCCTCGCCGGAGGCGTGGGCATCGGCCGGCTTGAGGGGCTCGCTGGAGGCGTGGGCGTCGAGCGTCGTCAGCTCCTCGCCGGAGGCGTGGGCGTCGGTCGGCTTGAGAATGCCGTTGTTGTCGGCCATGAAGGTCAACTCCTGAAAGCTGAAGCGTGGATGCAGTAGATGGTGTGCCCGGCCGGCGGTTCCCCCGTTGATCGCCGGCCGGGCGCACCGGGGCCGTTCACCTTAGTGGTGAGGCCACCCGGCGATCCGCCTGCCCCCCGACGCGACGGATCGATGAGGAGAGAGTGGCCCGGCGCGATAAACGAATGATGAACGAGCCGGGAGGGCTCAGAACACCGACGTCGACTCCAGCAGGACACGCACGTCCTCGGCCTCGGTCGAGCCGAGTTCTTCGAAGACGGTCAGCGCCTCCCGCCAGCACGCCTGCGCGCGATCGGTCTGACCGAGCGGCATGAGGCTGAGGCCCAGCACGGTGAGGACGTTGGCGCGCCGCCACTCCCCACCGATGCCGTGCAGAACGGCGAGCGCCTGTTCGGCCAGTGCGGCGGCCTGGGCGTGCTGTTCGTCGGCCAGGTCCACCTCCGACAGCCGGAACAGGGTCATGCCGTGCCAGAAGCGCTGCCGGCTCTCGCGGAACACGGTCAGTGCCTCGGTGAGTACGTGGCGTGCCTCGGAGGTCTGACCCGCGCCGGTGAACGCCAGGCCGAGCGCGTACTTCCCGTTGGCCAGCCGGAGCGCCTGCTCCCTGCCGTCCGACTCGTAGAGGGCGATGCCTTGTTGGGCCAGGCTCACCGCGCTCGTCTTGCGGTCCGTGGCCAGGTGCACCCTGGACATGTTGCACAGCGCGGACGCCTCGCCCGACTTGTTGCCGTCCGCCCGGAAGGCGTCCAGGGCCTGGGCGAAGTGCGCCTCCGCTTCGGCGTGCCGGTTCTCGTACAGGGCGATGATGCCGAGCTGGTTGGGTGCCTGGCTCGACGAGACGGGGTCTTCGGCGGCCAGGCCCAGTTCCAGGGCCCGCCGGGCGTCGCTCTTGGCGTCGGCGAAGCGGCCGGAAATGCTGTGCACATGCGTCAGCATCGTGCGCGCCCGTGCCTCGGCCCTGACGGCACCGGCCGCCCGGGCCGCCTCCGACACTGCTGTCGCGGCCTGGGTGAACTGGCGTGAGTTCGCGCCTGATTCGCCGAGATCGACGGCGGCCATCAGAAGGTCCGCGGCCTTGCCGACCGTGTCCTTCGCCGCGGACTGCCGGGCACATGCGAGGACCCCGTTGGATTCGCTGAAGAGCCAGTCCAGTGCTTCCGTCGGCGTGGTGAACGCCAGGCCGGGGCGGCGGGTGGGTTCGAAGTGGTCGAGGACCCGCTCTCCCGGCCGCTCCAGCGCGTACACCCCCGCGGCCGTCGCCAGGTAGAAGTCCAGCAGCCGAGACAGCGCCTCCTCCCGCTCCCCGGGCTCCTGCTCGTCCCGCTCCGCGCACGAACGCGCGTACAGGCGGACCAGGTCGTGGTAGCGGTAGCGGCCCGGGGCGGCGGACTCGACCAGGGACGTGTCGACCAGGGCCTCCAGGAGGTCCTCCGCGGTGTGCGGGTCCAGGTCGAGGAGGGCGGCCGCGGCGGCCAGGGAGATGTCCGGGCCGTCCGCGAGGCCGAGGAGGCGGAAGGCGCGGGCCTGGGCCGGTTCCAGCTGGCCGTAGCCGAGTTCGAACGTGGCCTTCACCGCGAGGTCGCCCGCCTGGAGCTCGTCCAGGCGGCGGCGCTCGTCGGCCAGCTTGGCGGCGAGGACCGAGACGGTCCAGGTGCGGCGGGAGGCCAGCCGGGAGGCGGCGATCCGGATCGCGAGGGGAAGGAAGCCGCACGCGGCGACCACGTCGAGCGCGGCCTTCCGCTCCGAGTGGATCCGCTCCTCGCCGGCGATCCGGGTGAAGAGCTGGAGCGCCTCCTCCGGCGACATCACGTCCAGGTCGACCAGGTGCGCGCCCGCCAGGTCGACCATCCGCACCCGGCTCGTCACCAGCGCCGCGCAGCCCTCCGTGCCGGGGAGCAGCGGGCGGATCTGGGCCGCGTCGTGGGCGTTGTCCAGGAGCACCAGGACCCGGCGGCCGTCGAGCGTGGAGCGGTACAGCGCGGCCCGCTCGGCCAGCGACTCCGGTATGGCCGAGTCGGTGGTCCCGAGCGCCCGCAGGAACGCGCCGAGCACCGTCTCCGGCTCGGCTGCCCGGGCCCCCGCGCCCTGGAGGTCGACGTACAGCTGACCGTCCGGGAAGTGCCGGCGGGCCTGGTGGGCGACGTGGACGGCGAGCGTGGTCTTGCCGACGCCCCCGATGCCGGCCAGCGCGGAGACGGCCATCACGGACCCCTCCGCCGTGGCGAGCCGGTCGCCCAGCTCGCGCACGAACGCGTCCCGGCCCGTGAAGTCCGGGACGGTCGCGGGCAGCTGGGCCGGGCGGACCGGCGCCGCGGCCGGTGCCGGGTCGTCCGCAGGGCGGGCCAGTTCCTCGTCGGCGCGCAGGATGCGCTGCTGGAGCCGGCCCAGCTCCGCGCGCGGATCGACCCCCAGCTCCTCCGCGAGCAGCCGCCGGGTGTCGGCGTAGACGGCCAGTGCCTCCGCCTGCCGGCCGCTGCGGTACAGGGCCACCATCAGCAGCTCCCGCAGCCGCTCCCGCAAGGGGTGCGCGGCGGTGAGCGCGGTCAGTTCGGAGACCGCCTCCGCGTGGCAGCCGGCCTCCAGGTCCAGATCGAGCCGGGTCTCGGTCAGCTGGAGCCGCCACTCCTCCAGGCGGGTGCGCTGGTACTCCGCGTACGGACCGGGCACCGAGGCCAGCGCCTCGCCGTCCCACAGGCCCAGCGCCTTGTTCAGCAGGGCCCGCGCCGCGTTCCGGTCGCCGCCCGCCCGGGCCTTCTCCGCTCCGGCTGCCAGCTCCTGAGCCACGGTCAGGTCCAGCGCGTCGGCGCCGGTGCGCATCGCGTACCCGCCGGAGTCGCTGACCAGTGTGTCGGTGCCGAGGACCTTGCGGAGCCGGGAGGCGTAGGTGCGTACGGCGGCCAGCGCCTGCGAGGGCGGCTCGTCGCCCCAGATGCCGTCGATGAGTTCGGCGGCCGTCGCCGTGTGCCCGCCGCGCAGCAGCAACGCCGTCAGCAGCGCGCGCTGCTGCGGCGATCCGGACGGCAGTGTCTCGCCGCCGCGCCGGACCCGTACGGGACCGAGTACGGAGAAGTGCAGCGCGGCCTCGTCCTCCGGGCCCCGCTCGGGCGTCCGCTGCTGCGGTACGCGTACCCGTGGCCCGTCGTCACGGCCCATTGCTGCCTCCTGTCCTGCCTGCGCACAGCCCGGCACGGTCACTGTGTCCGGATCGGTCATAGACCGTCCGGATTGCTCCATACCGTTGATATCGCCGTCAACAGTCTGCCTTGTGAAGGGTCGGCCCGTCAGTAACGGATGACTCTCTGCACAAGCCCTCGACAACGTTTCGGAACAGGGCAGTTGGGACAGGAGGGCACGAAGCGGGGGGCCCCTCCGGAGACGGGCGCCCCCGGTCTCAGGCCGTCGCCCGGACCACCGGCTCCTGGAGCTCGGTGACCCACGCGTCCCGGTCCTCCGGGCACTCCAGGCTGACCTCGCGGGCGTACCCCGACGACCGGTAGCCGTGGGTGTCGATCCAGCGGGCCAGGGACTGGGCGGTGGGCAGCACGGCGTCCATGGAGCCCCGGTGCACGACGGTCGCCGCCTCGAACGGCGGCAGCTCGACCACGGTGATCCCGGTGTCACCGACCGGGCCGACGGGCGCGGAGACCGTCACCCCGGCGTGCACGACGACGCCGCCGCCGTCCGGAACGTCCTCGTACCGGGCGATCCCCGGGCCCGACGGGGCCAGGCCCGCCTCCCCGAGCAGGGGGAAGAGCCGGTCGTACAGCGGGCCGATCACCGGGGAGATGTCCTGCGGCTCGTAGCTGCCGGCCACCCCCGTCAGCTCCGCGACCCGCACCGCGGGCACCTTCTTCATCACGACGTCGTCCGTGGACATGTGTCCCTCGCTCTCGATGGACCGGAGCCTCGCCTCGACCTGCGCCAGCCGTGCGGCCGCCGCCGCCATCGCCGCCTCCAGCTCCGTACGGCGCAGCCGCAGCATCCCCCGCAGCTCCTCCGGGCCCACCGCGTCGTCCAGGACGGCCCCCACCTGCTGGAGCGTGAAGCCGAGGTCCTTGAGCGCGATGATCCGGTTGAGCCGGGCGAGCTGGGCGGCGCCGTAGTAGCGGTAGCCGGTCGAGGGGTCGGTGCGGTCCGGGTGCAGCAGCCCGATCTCGTCGTAATGACGCAGCATGCGGGCCGACACCCGCCCGTGGCGGGCGAAGTCTCCGATGGTGAACATGACGTCTCCCACTGCACGGCTTCACACGGTGTGAAGGTCAAGAAACGGCCGGGACGGGCCGCGCACGGGCAGGAGCCCCGCTCCCCCGCCGGTGCGGAGGAGCGGGGCTCCTTGGTACTGCTCTTACCGGCCGCGATCGGCCGACCCGGGCAACTAGGCCGGGGTGACGTTCTCAGCCTGCGGGCCCTTCGGGCCCTGAGTGACGTCGAAGTTCACGACCTGGTTCTCCTCGAGGGAGCGGAACCCGGACGAGTTGATCGCGGAGTAGTGGACGAAGACATCCGGGCCGCCGCCGTCCTGGGCGATGAAGCCGAAGCCCTTTTCAGCGTTGAACCACTTGACGGTTCCGGTAGCCATAAGCCCTCCTTGGGCCAAAGGGTTGCCCTGCTCCAGAACCTGCAATGAAGTCTGAAAACTACAAAAGCCTGCGGGGTCACATGCTCCGCAGGCTCTGTACTGCAAGGGAAACCAAACTGCAACTTGCTGTCGAGCCTAGCACGCAGTGTGTGCGTAGGGGTAGAGGGAAAGATCACTTCACCCGAATGTTTGATTGCCGCCCGGATGGGCCATCCGAGAGGGCCTTCCCGTGCGCCGCCGCCCCCGGTGGGGCGGCCCGCGCGGGACGGGTCTAGCCTCGCGATGTGGACAATTCAACCGTTTCAAACGTCGCGGGCGACGACCGTCGCCCCCGGCCGCGCGTCGGCCACATCCAGTTCCTCAACTGCCTTCCCCTTTACTGGGGGCTGGCACGGACCGGAACCCTGCTCGACCTGGAGCTGTCGAAGGACACCCCGGAGAAGCTCAGCGAGCAACTGGTCAGGGGCGAGCTGGACATCGCCCCCGTCACCCTTGTCGAGTTCCTGCGCAACGCGGACGACCTGGTCGCCTTCCCCGACATCGCGGTCGGCTGCGACGGCCCCGTCATGTCGTGCGTGATCGTCTCGCAGCGGCCCCTGGAGGACCTGGACCGGGCCCGCGTCGCGCTCGGCTCGACCTCCCGGACGTCCGTACGGCTGGCGCGGCTGCTGCTCGCCGAGCGGTACGGCGTCACCCCCGACTACTACACCTGCCCGCCGGACCTGGGCCTGATGATGCAGGAGGCGGACGCCGCCGTCCTCATCGGTGACGCGGCCCTCCGCGCCAACCTGCACGACGCCCCCCGCCTCGGGCTCCAGGTCCACGACCTGGGCGCGATGTGGAAGGAGTGGACGGGCCTGCCGTTCGTCTTCGCCGTCTGGGCCGCCCGCAAGGACTACCTGGCCGCCGAGCCGACCGCGGTCAAGCAGGTGCACGAGGCGTTCCTGGCCTCCCGCGACCTGTCCCTGGAGGAGGTCACCAAGGTCGCCGAGCAGGCGGCGCGCTGGGAGGCGTTCGACGCGGAGGTCCTGGAGCGCTACTTCACGACGCTCGACTTCCGCTTCGGCCCGGACCAACTGGCGGGCGTCGAGGAGTTCGCCCGCCGCACCGGCGATGCCGCGGGCTTCCCGGCGGACGTGAAGGTGGAGCTCCTCGGAGGATGAGAACATCCCGCCGCCGGGGAATGGCATTTTCGATTTCGTTGAACGTGCGATGAATGGCGGATTGCGCAATCGGTCATCGGGGGAGACCGGCGCATTCACGCCTTTTATCGCGGTGAATGACGTCGTTCGTTCCCCTTGGGGCGAAATCGGCGGATGGTTTCTCCCGTGACCGGACGAGACTTCGCGGACACGAACTAGGCTTCGGTCGGAGGTCCGGCCGGTTCACAGGGGGAGTCCTTATATGCAGCCGCTGGAAGCCGGGGAACCGCGCAGCATCGGCGCCTACCGGCTGCTCGGCAGACTCGGCGCCGGCGGCATGGGCCGCGTGTACCTCGGGCGCAGCGCCGGCGGCCGCACCGTCGCCGTCAAGGTCGTCCACCCCCACTTCGCGCTCGACGAGCAGTTCCGCGCCCGGTTCCGGCGCGAGGTGGAGGCGGCCCGGCGGATCGGCGCCGAGTGGACCGCGCCCGTCCTGGACGCCGACCCGGACGCCCCGGTCCCCTGGATCGCCACCGGTTACGTGGCGGGACCGCCGCTCTCCGCGGCCGTCAACGAGCACGGCCCGCTGCCCGAGCACGCGGTCCGGGTGCTGGGCGCCGGGCTCGGCGAGGCGCTGGCCGCGGTGCACGAGCGGGGCCTGATCCACCGGGACGTGAAGCCGTCCAACGTCCTGCTCGCCCTGGACGGCCCCCGCCTGATCGACTTCGGCATCGCCCGGGCCATCGACGCGACCACCTCCCTCACCTCCACCGGGGTCTCGGTCGGCTCGCCCGGCTACATGGCGCCGGAGCAGATCCGGGGCACCGAGATGTCGGGCGCGGCCGACATCTTCTCGCTGGGCGCGGTCCTGGCGTACGCGGCGACCGGTTCCGAGCCGTTCCTCGGCGACTCCTCGGCCGTCCTCCTCTACAAGGTCATCCACGAGGAACCGGAGCTCGGCGAGCTGGAGGGCGGGCTCCGCGAGGCCATCGCCGCCTGTCTGGCCAAGGACCCGGAGCGGCGGCCCACCCCGGACGAGCTGGCCCGCCGGCTGCTGCCGGGCGGCGCGGCGGCGGCGGTCGCGGCGGGCTGGCTGCCCGGCCCCCTGGTCCGCGAGGTCAGCCGGTCGGCGGTGGCGCTGCTGGACCTGGAACCGCAGGAGGCCCCGGTGCAGTCGGGACCGGTGCCGTTCAGCAACCCGTCGTTCGGAGCGGGGGAGGTGGTGGGCGAGTCCACCGGGGGCCCGTACGGGTCGCCCGGAGCCCCGCTCGGCGTCTTCGGGCCACCGGTCGGCCATTTCCCGACCGCCGGGGCCGACGGGCTGCCCGGGCAGCGGACCGGCGGGCGGAGCCTGACCCTCGGCGCTTCGACGGGCGGGGACGCGGCGGGGCGCCGCCGGGTGAGCTGCACGCTCGCCCTCGCGGTGGCCGGGGCGCTGGCCGCGGTGACGGTGGGCGGCGCCTTCCTGCTGGACCTGATGCCGGGCCAGGGGGACGACGGCGGCAACCTGGGGAGCGCCTCGCGCACTCCGTCGGCCCCGGCCGCCACCCCGGGCGGGGCCGCCGAGCTGCCCGAGGCGTTCGTCGGCACCTGGAAGGGCCCGCTGACCGAGAAGAGCTCCGGACTGCCGCACGGCACGCTCACCGCGGTCTTCACGAAGGGCCGCGAGGGCACGGACGTGGTCCGCCTGACCACCGAGGTCTCCGCCCTCGGCGTGGACTTCACCTGCTACAGCGTCGGCACGCTCACCTCGGCCACCGACGAGGAGCTGGAGCTGCGCGAACGCGCCGACCGGGACCGCCCCAGCACCGCCGGCCTCTGCACCACCGCGCCCGCCGGCCTCCACTTCACCCGCACCTCCGAGGGCACCCTCCGCTTCCGCTCCGACGAGGAGGGCGCGGGACAGCCGTACGGCACGCTCACCCGGACCGACGGCTGACCGCCGACCCCCCTGGCGTACGCTGAACCGGTCCGTAGATCCGTTGAAAAACCGCCGAAAGGTGACAGCCCGGTGACCGAGAAGGCCGACCTCCAGCCCATCCTCGACCGAGCCGCCGAAGGCGGCCGGATCACTCCGGAGGAGGCGCTCGACCTCTACCGGTCGGCTCCGCTGCACGCCTTGGGCGCGGCGGCCGACGCCGTGCGCCGCCGCCGGTACGCCGGTACGGAGCACATCGCGACGTACATCATCGAGCGCAACATCAACTACACCAACGTGTGCGTCACGGCCTGCAAGTTCTGCGCGTTCTACGCCGCGCCGAAGGACACCGCCAAGGGCTGGTCCCGGGACCTGGACGACATCCTGCGCCGCTGCGCGGAGACCGTCGAGCTGGGCGGCACGCAGATCATGTTCCAGGGCGGGCACCACCCGGACTACGGCGTCGAGTACTACGAGGAGCACTTCTCGGCCATCAAGAAGGCGTTCCCGCAGCTGGTGATCCACTCGCTCGGCGCCTCCGAGATCGAGCACATGGCCCGGATCTCGAAGGTCTCCGCCGAGGAGGCCATCAGCCGTATCCACGCCGCCGGTCTCGACTCCTTCGCGGGCGCCGGCGCCGAGCTGCTGCCGGCCCGGCCGCGCACCGCCATCGCGCCGCTCAAGGAGTCCGGCGAGCGCTGGCTGGAGATCATGGAGATCGCGCACGGCCTGGGCGTCGAGTCCACCTCGACCATGCTGATGGGCACGGGCGAGACGAACGCCGAGCGCATCGAGCACCTGCGCATGATCCGTGACGTGCAGGACCGCACCGGCGGCTTCCGGGCGTTCATCCCGTACACGTACCAGCCGGAGAACAACAAGCTGAAGGGGCAGACGCAGGCCACGCTCTTCGAGTACCTGCGGATGATCGCCATCGCCCGGCTCTTCCTGGACAACGTCGCCCACATCCAGGGCTCCTGGCTCACCACCGGCAAGGAGGTCGGCCAGCTGTCGCTGCACTACGGCGCGGACGACCTGGGCTCGATCATGCTGGAGGAGAACGTCGTCTCGTCGGCCGGTGCCAAGCACCGCTCCAACCGGCTGGAGATCATCGACCTCATCCGCAAGGCGGACCGCGTCCCGGCCCAGCGCTCCACGACGTACGAACACCTCGTCGTGCACGACGACCCGGCGAACGACCCGGTCGACGAGCGCGTCGCCTCGCACATCTCGTCCGTCGCCATCGAGGGCGGCACCGCGCACCCGGAGCTCAAGCTCCTCAGCGCCAACTGAGGCAGCCTTGCTGACGATCCACGCCGCCGCCCTGCTCCTGCCGGGCGGCGGCCGCGCACCCGTGCCCGGCGGTGCGGTGGCCGTACGGGACGCCTCGGTCGAGGCGTTCGGGGCGTACGGGGAAGTGGCCGCCGCCCACCCCGGCGCCCGCGTCCGGCGCTGGCCGGGCGTCCTGGCGCCGGGGCTGGTGCAGCGGGACGCGGCCCGGCTCCTGGAGGAGTGGTACTTCCCCGACCCCCGCGAGGCGGACGCGCTGGGCACCGAGCCCCTGACCGGCGCCGCGCTCGACGCTCTGGGCCCCGAGGAGACCTGGCGCGCGGGCAGCGTACGGCGCGGGCTGCAGCAGATGCTGCGGTTCGGGACGACGCATCTCGCGGGCACGTTCACCGATGCGACGGCCGGCACCGTCGTCGCCCGCTCCGGGCTGACCGTGGTCCCGCCGTCCGGAGGTCGCGGCGAACCCGCCCTCGATCCCTTCGTGCGGGGCCACGACGTGCCCGGCTCGGAGCACGGGCCCCTCACCGGGGGCGGCCGGGCCGACTTCGCGGTCTTCGACGTACCGGATGTGACGACGCTCTGCGCGGTGGGCGCGCGGACGTGCGTGGCCACGGTGCTGGGCGGGAGGCTCGTGTACCGGCGGCGGTGAGCGCCGGATGGCGTCCGTCCGGCTCCGGTGGGAAATCCACGCGGGTTTCCCACCGGGAAAGCGCCCCCTGGGTCAGAGCACCGGACGGGCCGGAAAGGGCTGAAAGCGATTTCGGATCGGTCCATGCGCTCCGGGCCGGCTCCGGAGCCTTTGCCGGAGCGCAGGTACACGTGAGGCAAACGGCTGGTATCTCCGACTTCTCGTGGCGTGAGGGGGAGAGACACCGCGAGCACCTCATTCGACGGTCCGTTGTGCAGAGCGGCGAACACCTGAAGGCGGTGCGCCCGGAGCATCACGACGTCCACGACGCACATCCCTCGCTCGGGGCGGCCCGCGTCGAGCCCGCCGAGGCGCTCCGGGCCCGGGGCGGAACGGTTCCTCAGGGAACGGACGGCCCGCCCAGGTAGGTGCCCTCGGAGTCGTACGGCCAGGCGTTGGCGACGCAGCCCTTCAGGCCGTCGATCTGCTGCATCATCGCGGGGGCGGGACGGCCCTTGCCGGGGCAGGTCTCGTGGCCGTGGCCGAGCCAGTGGCCGACCTCGTGGTTGATGATCAGGGCCCGGTACTCGCCCAGCGGGCCGTCGAACTCGGGCGAACCCGTCTGCCAGCGCTTGAGGTTGACCATCACGACCGTACCGACCCGGCAGTTGACCTCGCCGTGTGTGTCGAGCCCGCTCTCGCCGCAGACGCGGTCGGTGGTCTCCGGGGTGGCGATCCGTATGACCAGTCCCGCCGGGCCCTTCGCCACCTGGCGGAACCGGTGCTCCCCGTGGTGCGACCAGCCCCGGGGCGCGGCCAGGATGTGCGCGACGACGGCGGCGGCCTTGTCCGCGTCGAGCCCGGAGCCGTCCTCCACCTCCACCCGGTAGGCGCTCCCCGTCCCGCTGTCGGTGGCGGCGGCGCGGGCCACGGTGAAGTCGGCGGGCGCGGGCCCGCGCGCGTCGTTCCAGCGGAGACCGACGACGGCGGCTGCCGCGAGTACGACGGGGACGACGGCCAACGTGAGCAGCCTGCTCCGGCCGCTCTCCCCCCGGCGCCCTTTCCCTCCGGGCATCCGTAACCCTCCCCAGCGATCGACGTTCCGTCCCCCGCTGTAGGACCGGTGATCGGGGCGATCGGTTCAGTCCACATCCATATCGAGTGGTGGAAGGTCCGCCCGGAGAATCGTTACGGCACCGAGGGGCCGCCCAGGTACGTCCCGTTTTCGGCGTACGGCCAGGCGTTGGCGACGCATCCCTTGAGCCCGTAGATCTGCTGCATCATCGCGGGGGCGGGGCGGCCCTTGCCGGGGCAGGTCTCGTGGCCGTGGCCGAGCCAGTGGCCGACCTCGTGGTTGATGATCAGGGCCCGGTAGTCGTTCAGCGGGCCGTCGAACTCGGGTGAACCGGTCTGCCAGCGCTTGAGGTTGACCATCACCTTCTCGCCGATCCGGCAGTTCACCTCGCCGTGCGTGTTCATCCCGCCCTGCCCGCAGATCCGGTCCGTGGTGGCCGCCGTCGCGATGCGGACGACCAGCCCGGCCGGGCCCGAGGCCACCCGGTGGAACGTGCGCTTGCCGCCCTGCCCCCAGCCGCGCGGCGCGGCGAGGATGTCGGCGATCCGGTCGGCGGCCTCCTCCGGCCCGACGCCCGAGCCGTCCTCGACCTCGACGCGGTACGCGTACTGCCCGGAGGACGAGGCGTCGGCGCGGGCGACCGTGAAGGTGCCGGGGCCGGAGGCGGGGACGCGCACGCGGGTGGCGCTGGGGCTGGGGCTGGGGGACGGGGAGTGCGAGGGCTTCGGGCTCCGGCCGGGCTTCGCGGAGGGCGTGGGCGAGGCGGGGGACGCGGCGGCGGCCGAGGGGGTGCGCGCGGCGGCGGACGCCGGGGACCCCTCACCGCCCGCCCAGCGGGGTGCGAGGAGCACCACGACGCCGATCAGCACCGCCGGTACGACGACGGCGGCCCCTATCCGGACGCGGCTGCGCCGCGCCGGTCTCGCGCGTCGGCGCCCGCCTCCGCCATGCCGCCCCCGCCTGTTCTCAGCCTCCACGGACAGACCCCTCCCTGGCTTCCATCGGACGTGCGTCCGCGTAAGCGACCAATTCCATGAACCGCGGGTCCCGGGCGACGGCCAGCAGGTCGTCGGCGGTGACCGGCGCCGACACCATCGCGTCGGCGTCGCCCCCCACGGTGAGCGTGACGTGGCTGCGCCCGTACGTGAAGCGCACGGTGACGCTGGTGACCGTCTTGCCCCCCTTGGCATCTCCGGCCGCCGTGATCGCCTGGGCCATCATGCCCCCTGCCAGTGACACCTCATCGCACCGGAGGTGCTTCACCGCGACATCCAGGCAGGCCCGATCGGCCCGAGCCGCCTTGCCCGTGGCCGGCGGGCGGACCGAGAAGGTGAGGGGGAAGACCGGGCCTTCCGCCCCGCCCTGGTACCGGTTGACGGCGATGTCGACCGGACGGACCGGGGCGAGCGCCTCGGGCAGCAGCGTTTCCAGCACCCCCGCCGCCTCGCTCTGGAAGACCTGCTGACGTGACCGCTCGTCGTCCGGCAGGTCCGCCATGGAGGACTCGCCGGGGCTCGGCTCGATGTGCACGGGGGCGCGGACGGGCACGGGCACGGACGTCGGCGTGGGGACCGGTGAGGTCTGCGAGGCGGCCGCCGACCACGTGCGTACCGGCTCCCCGTCCCCGCCCCACACCGGCAGGGCGGAGCCGAGGACCCCCAGGCCGACGATCGCGATCGCCGTCACGCCGACGGCGGCGCGGGCCCGGGCCCGTCGGCGGCGGCCCTCGACCAGGGCGCCGGGGACCAGGTCGGGCAGCGGCGGCGCCCCGTCGGTGATCCGCTCCATGGCGGTCCGGACGAGCAGTTCCTCGTCGTCCCGGCCGGGCTCTTCGCCCGGAGCGGGGTCCATGAACACGTACACGGCGTAACTCCTCAGCTTCGGGCGGTGTAGAGGTGGGCGTCGCCCAGGCGGGCGCGCAGGGTGGCCAGTGAGCGCGAGCACTGGCTCTTGACGGTGGACGGGCTGCACCGCAGCAGGCCGGCGACGGTGTCCACGCTCAGGTCCTCCCAGTAGCGCAGGACGACCATCGCCCGGGCTCGGGGCGGCAGTTCGGCGAGGGCGGCGAGCAGGGTGACGGTGAGCTCGGGGCCCACCGCCGGGGCGGGCGCGGCGATCGGCGTGTGGGCGAGGATGTCGCGCAGCCGGCGGCGCCGCTCGGCGATGTAGGTGCGGGTGAGCACGGTCCGGGCGTAGGCGTCCGGATGGTCGGCGGCGCCCGCCCGGTGCCAGTGCTGGAACAGCTTGGCGAGCGTCGTCTGGGTCAGGTCGCGCGCGGCGTCCGCGTCGCCGCAGAGCAGATACGCGGTGCGGTAGAGCCGGTGCTGGCCGGCGCGGGCGAATTCCTCGAAGCCGTCGTCACCCCGGCTGGCTCCCGTGAACATCTGCCCCCTTCCCTGTTCTCCTCGAAGGTCTCTCCGTGACTACTGAGTGCCGCCGGGCGGAAAAGGTTGAAGCGGATTTCCGCCGGGGGCGTCCGCCGCGAGCCGCCGGGGACCGGGCTGCTTGAATGGGATGCGTGACCCGAGCCTCTCTGGACAAGCAGCCGCACGAAGTCGCCTCGATGTTCGACGACGTGGCGGCGAACTACGACCTGACCAACGACGTGCTCTCGCTCGGCCAGGACCGGCTGTGGCGCAAGGAGGTCGCCAGGGCGGTGAACGCCCGGCCCGCCGAGAAGGTCCTCGACCTGGCGGCCGGTACGGCGACGTCCTCGCTGCCGTTCGCCGCGACCGGGGCGTACGTCGTGCCGTGCGACTTCTCCATCGGCATGCTCCGCGAGGGCAAGAAGCGTCACGCCTGGCTGCCCTTCACCGCCGGCGACGCCACGAAACTCCCCTTCCGCGACGAGACCTTCGACGCGGTGACCATCTCCTTCGGCCTGCGCAACGTCCAGGACACGGACACGGCCCTGCGCGAGCTGCACCGGGTCACCAAGCCGGGCGGCCGGGTCGTCATCTGCGAGTTCTCCCAGCCCGTCTGGACCCCGTTCCGCACGGTCTACATCGAGTACCTGATGCGTGCCCTCCCCCCGGTGGCCCGCGCGGTCTCCTCCAACCCCGACGCCTACGTCTACCTCGCCGAGTCCATCCGCGCCTGGCCCGACCAGGCCGGCCTGGCGAAGAAGCTCCAGAACGCGGGCTGGTCGCAGGTCGCCTGGCGCAACCTGACGGGCGGTGTGGTGGCCCTCCACCGGGGTGTGCGCCACTGACGTCTCCCGCGGTCCCCGGACGGGAACCGCGCACGCGCGAAAGCGGTTGCCGGCATTCCGAGTTGACGGGAACCGGTGGGCGGGGAAGATGTGTCCGTTGATACGGCACGCGTCTTCCCCGCTTCCGTGTGTCACCGTCTTGCCCGTCCCCGGCCCGCTGCGGAGCTCTCATGCCCTCGTACTGCCCGTTCTGTGGAACCCAGGCGCCCGACGAGGCGCGCTTCTGCATGAAGTGCGGGCGGGAACGCCCCGCCGCGCCCGCCGTGCCTCCTCAGCCCGCCGCCCCGCCACCGCCGGCCGGGACGCCGCCCGTCGAACCGCCCGCGGTACCGGCCTACATGACGCGGCCCGCCGCCCCGCCTCCCGGGTACGCGCCGGTGCCGGCCGGGCCCTCGCCGACCGGGATCTTCTTCGGGCGGGTGATGCGCGGGGACTGGGCGGGCTCCCTCAAGGCGGCCGTCTGGCCGACCGGGCTGATCGTCGGCCTCGCCGTGGCGCTCGCCATCCCGGACTACGGGCAGGGGGACGACGTCGTCGTCGGGTGGAGCGACCGGCTGCGGATCGCGCTCGCGATGCTGCTCCAGGCGTTCGGCGGCGGCTTCGAGGTCCGGGCCGTCCTGCCGGGCGGCGGCGGATACGGGGGCGCTTCGCCGTACGGGGACACGTACAGCGACTTCGATCCGGGCGGGCAGAGCCAGACGACGCTCTCCCTGATCCCGCTCACCGTCACCGTGCTGTGGATCGGCGCCCTCATCCTCGGCGCCCGGGCCGTCCGCAGGCAGGGCGGCGGGCTCGACGCGGCGGTCCGGATCAGCGTCGTGGCCACCGCCGCGGTCCTGGTCCTCGGGCTCTACGCCCAGCCCGAGATCGAGGGCTACTCGCTCCACTCCTCGCCGGTCCTCGCGGCGCTCGGCGCCCTCGCCATCGCCCTCGTGACCACCTGCGCCGTCCTGCAACGCGACGTCGCGGCCGCCTGGCTGGCCCAGCGGCCGGGCACGCAGAGCTTCGTACGCGCCGCCGGGACCGCCGTCCGCGCACTCGGCGCCGTCCTCCTGCTCTGCGGCCTGATCGGCTACATCACGTACGCCACCCTGGACGACGTCAACGGCACGGCCCTGCTGATGGCCCTGCCGCTGCTGCCCAACATCGCGCTGATGGTGCTCTCGGTGAGCTGGGGCGGCTCCGTCGAGTACGACGCGCGGGGACAGGCGGACATCATCGGCTCCGGTATGGACCACGGCTCGTTCGGGCTCGGCGAGCTGAGCGACGCGGCCAACGACTGGGCCCTCGTCGGCGCGCTCGCCGCGGGCCTCGTCTGCGCGCTCGTCGTCGGGCTGCTCGCCGGACGCCGCTCCGCCGACCGGCGCGAACAGATCACCGCCGGCGGCCTGTTCCTGCTCGGGTTCCTCGCGCTCGCCGCGATGAGCGGCCTGTCCGCCGAGTTCTCCGGCAACGTCGCGGACATCGGCGGCTCGGGCACCCTGGACGTCTCGCCCAGCGTCGCCGACGCGCTGCTGTTCGGGCTGCTGTGGGTCGGTGGCGCGGTGCTCGTCGCGCCCTACCTGGCGCGGATGGCGGGCGGCGGCGGCCCGGGCGGCGGCTCCCCGGCGTACCCGCCCCCGCCGAGCCCGTACGGCCCGCAGTACCCGGGTCCGTACGGCCCGCAGAACCCGGGTCCGTACACCCCGCCCCCCGGCCACACCCCGCCCCCCGGTCACACCCCGCCTCCCGGTCCTTACCCCCCGGAGCCCGGTCCGCAGGGCCCCGGGCCGTACGCCCCGCCCGCGCAGTCCACGGTGCCCGGCACCCCCGCGCCCGAAGCCGCCGCCCCCGCGCAGCCTCCCGCGCCCCGGCGCCGGCGGCCCGTCCTCGTCTGGGGCGCCACGCTCACCGCGGCCCTGATCCTCGGTGGCGGGGCCACCGCGGGCGCCCTCGCCCTGCTGGACCGCCACGACGACGACCCGGGGACCTCGGAGAACGACAAGGGCAAGGGCGGCGACCGGGCGACGCCCGCCCAGGACCGGTCGAGCGAGACCCCCTCCGCGGAGGCCGGCGCCACCAGCGACCCGGCCGGGCCCGTCCTCCCGGACGGCTACAGCGTCGTCGCCGACACCGCCGGCTTCTCGCTCGCCCTGCCGGACGACTGGGAGCGGCAGGGCGAGGAGAACCACCAGGTCACCTACGCCAGGTCCCCGGGAGACACCGCCCTGCTGAAGGTCGGCGTCATCGCGGACGCCTCCTACACCTCGTACGAGAACTTCAAGGCCCTGGAGAAGACCGCCTCCGCCGACCAGCGGAACTACCAGCAGATCCAGCTCTCGGCCAACACCTTCCAGGGCCGTCCGGGCGCCCGGTGGGAGTACACGTACGAGGACAGGAGCGGACAGACGGTCCACGCGGTCGACCAGAGCTACATCGCCGAGGACGGCACCGAGTACGCCCTTTACGTCACCGAGCGGGACGTGGACTGGGTCGGTGCCCGCGAGGTCTTCGACACCGCCCTGTCGACCTGGATGCTCAACGACGTCGACTGAACGTCACAGTTCCAGCCGGAAGCACCGCACCTCCTGGCCCGGCAGCGACGTCGTGAAGGTCTCGGCGGGTTCCATGCCGAGGCGCCGGGCCACCGCGGCCGACCGCTCGTTGAGCACGTCGACCGCCGCCACCACCCGTTCCACCCCCGCCGCGCGCAGCCGCTCCAGCGTGAGGCGCGCGGCGGCCGTCGCGTACCCCAGGCCCCAGGACGGCCGGGCCAGCCGCCAGCCGATCTCGGTCTCGCCCACCGGTCCGTACGCGGTCGGCCCCCACGGCTGCGCTCCGGTGAAGCCCACGACCCGCCCCTCCCCGTCGAGCACGGTCCACAGGCAGTAGCCCAGTTCGGCGTCGTGCCGGCGCTGCCGGGCGGTCCACTCCTCGTACATCGACAGCTCCTCCGGCCGCCCGCCGAAGAACCGCATCACCTCCGGGTCGGCGAAGGCCCGGTGCCAGGCGACGGCGTCCTCGTCGGTCGGGACACGCAGCTGTACGACGGGCGGAGCGGCAGGCGCGATTGACATGAGGCAGCCCTTCGGAGGGTTGATCGGCAGGCCCCCATAGACTGCCTTGGACCTGTGCCGCGCGGCACGCGAATTCGAGTCTTCGGGAGAACCGACCGTGACCGAACCCCTGTCCGAACACAGCGCGGACGTCATCGTCGTGGGGGCGGGCCCCGCCGGCTCCACGACCGCGTACTACCTGGCCAAGGCCGGACTCGACGTCCTCCTCCTGGAGAAGACCGCGTTCCCGCGCGAGAAGGTCTGCGGCGACGGGCTCACGCCGCGCGCCACCAAGCAGCTCGTGGCCATGGGCATCGACATCTCCGAAGAGGCGGGCTGGCTGCGCAACAAGGGCCTGCGCATCATCGGCGGCGGCGTCCGGCTCCAGCTGGACTGGCCGGATCTGGCCTCCTACCCGGACTACGGACTCGTCCGCAAGCGCGACGACTTCGACGAGCAGCTGGCCCGGAACGCGCAGAAGGCCGGTGCCCGGCTGTACGAGCGGTGCAACGTCGGCGCCCCGATCACCGACGAGCGCACCGGCCGGATCACCGGGGTGCACGCCAAGCTCGGCGAGGAGAAGACCCCGGTCACCTTCCACGCCCCGCTCGTGGTCGCCGCCGACGGCAACTCCACCCGGCTCTCCCTCGCGATGGGCCTGCACCGCCGCGAGGACCGCCCCATGGGCGTCGCCGTGCGCACGTACTTCACCTCGCCCCGGCACGACGACGACTACCTGGAGTCCTGGCTGGAGCTGTGGGACCGGCGCGGTCCCCAGGAGAAGCTGCTGCCCGGCTACGGCTGGATCTTCGGCATGGGCGACGGCACGTCCAACGTCGGCCTCGGCATCCTCAACTCCTCCTCCGCGTTCAAGGAGCTGGACTGGCGCGAGGTCCTGAAGGCGTGGTGCGCGTCCATGCCGGAGGACTGGGGCTACACCCCGGAGAACATGACGATGCCGATCCGGGGCGCCGCCCTGCCGATGGCCTTCAACCGCCAGCCGCACTACACCAAGGGCCTGCTGCTCGTCGGTGACGCGGGCGGCATGGTCAACCCGTTCAACGGCGAGGGCATCGCGTACGCCATGGAGTCCGGCCAGATCGCGGCCGACGTCATCGTGCAGGCGCACGCCCGCGCGACCCCGGCCCAGCGGGAGCTGGCGCTGAGCAACTACCCGAAGGTGCTCAAGGAGACCTACGGCGGCTACTACACGATGGGCCGCGCCTTCGTGAAGCTGATCGGCAACCCGAAGGTCATGAAGGTCGCGACCCAGCGCGGCCTGACGCACCCGCTGCTGATGAAGTTCACGCTGAAGATGCTCGCCAACCTCACCGACCCGACGGGCGGCGACGCGATGGACCGCGTCATCAACGGCCTGGCGAAGGTGGCGCCCAGCTCCTGATCTCCGCACCTCCGGTCACGGACGAAGGAGCCGTCACTCCCGAGCGGGGTGACGGCTCCCGGCGGTTCAGCGCCCCGGCGCGGGCAACGGCGCGGTCGCGGGCTCCCTCGTCCGCCACGCGACGAGCACCACCAGACCCGCCGCCACCGCCCCGCACCCCATGACCGCGCGGAGCGAGGTGTGGTCGACGATCGCGCCCCCCGTGAACGCGCCTGCGGCGAGCGTCGCCTGGAAGGACGCGGTGAACAGGACCGTGGCGGCCTCGGGCGCGTGCGGGGCCGCGCGGGCGAACCACGTCTGGGAGCAGACCGGCACCGCGCCGTAGCCGAGACCCCAGACGACGAGCAGGGCGAGCGCGCCCGCGTCGGTGCGGCCCAGGAACGGCAACAGCCCGGTCGCGGCGGCGATCGTCGCGGCGGCCGACCCGAAGGCGAGTCGGGGCGCGCGGGTGACCAGCGCGCCACCGATGAAGTTGCCGACCACGCCGGCGGTGCCGTAGAGCAGCAGGTACGCCGTGATCCGCTCCGGACCGGCTCCGGTCATCCGCTGGAGAAGCGGCGTGACGTAGGTGTACGTGGCGAAATGCGCCATGACGATGAGGAAGGTCATCAGCAGGGCGTACCGGGTGCCGGCGCCACGCAGCAGGGCGACGAACACCGAAGGGCGGGTGCCCCCGTCCGGTGGCAGGGCGGGGAGCGTCAGCAGCATCAGGACCAGCGCGCCGGTGCTGAGCAGCCCCATCACCGCGAACGCGGTGCGCCAGCCCGCCAGATCACCGACGAGCGTGCCGGCGGGGACGCCGAGGACGGAACCGAGGGGGACGGCCGCGAAGATGACCGCCGTCGCGCGCCCGGCCGACGCGGGGCGGACCAGCCGGCCGGCCAGCCCGGCACCGATCGACCAGAACCCGCCGATGGTGATGCCGACGAGGACCCGGGCGACGAGCATCAGCCAGTAGGCCGTGGCCGCGGCGGTGAGGAAGTCGGCCACCGCGAGCAGCAGGATCAGGGCGCAGAGCATCAGCCTGCGGTCGACCCGGGACGTCGCGAGGGTCACCGTCGGGGCGGCGACGGCGGCGAGGAGGCCGGGCATGGTCATCATCAGGCCCGCCGTCCCGTCCGCGACGCCGAACTCGGCCCCGATCGGGGTCAGCAGACCGATCGGCAGGATCTCGGTGGTGACGATGGCGAAGAGGGCCAGGGTCAACGCGCACACCGCGGACCGGCCGCGTAACCGGGTGCCGGTGGGAGGGGCGGAGGCGGTCGGGGCCGTACGGTGCATGGAGGGGCCGTCCTGTGCTCGGTGGAACGGGGGCTGTTCACCCCAGTTCACAAGCACGCGCGGACGATGTCCGGCAGGTTCGCGACCTCAACGGTGACGCCGAAGGGCCGTCGTTCCCGAGCGGGGGAACGACGGCCCTTCGCAGCGCGCCGAGGCGCTTGTGAATCCGTGCACTCAGAGGACGCGGACCGCGCCGGTGGGCATGTCGTAGTCCAGGGGGCGCTGCACCACACCGGTGGAGGAGTTCTGCGCACCGACGAACTGGCCGCCGCCCACGTAGATCCCGACGTGGTACGCGCTGCCCGCGCCGCCCCAGTACAGGATGTCGCCGGGCTGGAGGTTGCTCAGCGAGACCTGGGTGCCGGCGGTCGACTGGCTCTGCGAGACGCGCGGCAGGTCGACGCCCACCGTGCGGAACGCGGCCTGGACCAGGCCCGAGCAGTCCCACGAGTTCGGGCCGGTGCCGCCGGACACGTACGCGTCGCCGACCTGCGCCTGGGCGAACGCGACGACGGAGGCCGCGGAGCCGGTGGCGTTGCTGGAGTACGAGGTCGTGGCGGCGCTGGTGGAGCCGGACGACGAGGAACCGGTGCTCTTCTGGAGCGTGGTGCGCGCGGCGTCGCGGGAGGCGCGCTCGGCGGCCTCCGCCTTGGCCTTGGCGGCCGCCTCGGCCTTCTTCTTCGCCTCGGCCTTGCGGACGGCCTCGGCCTTGGCCTTCTTGGCGTCCTTGGCGGCGCTGCTGGCCGCCGCCTCTTCCTGGGCCTGCGTCTCCAGGTCCAGGGCGACCTGCTGGGTCGCCTCGGCGGAGGCTGCGACGGTGGTGGAGAGCCCCGCGGTGATGGTGGGCATCTCGATCGTCTGGGTCACCGGTTCGGCCTGGGCCGGGCCCGCGGCACCCGCGACCGCGATGGTGCTGAGGACGCCACCGGCAACTCCGGCACGCAGCGCCGTCGTCGAGGCGTTCCGGCGGGGCTTCCGGTGGCTGGGTATGAGAGCGGTGTGGGACATGGGTACTAGCGCTATCAGGGCGTGCGGGGTCCCATCAAGAAACGTGTGTTGCGACACAGTTACGTCCGGAATCTGTGAATCCGCTTTCTGAGGGCCCTTATTGACGCCGTAACGGGCAAAACGGGCACCCGTGATCAGGGCTGTGATCACGGGTTTTCTGCAATACGCCCGAATTGCCCGCCGCTTACCATCCGTTCACACAGTTGGCCAAGCCCGCTTCTATAACGGCTGACGTGAAGTGACGCAGCTCACAGCGTGGTCTTACGGTGACGGGCATACGGGGGCTCGGCGCGGGCGGCGGCGGTCCGCGTCCACCTCATTCCGTGTGAACCCCCGCGCGAGTGACGCCGGTCCGGCCTGCGCCCTCGGTCACGCCGGCCCGGCCGTCACGGTCCCAGAGTGGGGCAGATCCCTTTATCACCCCCTCGTGTCCATCGCCAATTTTGCGTGCAGCGCCGCCGCTTGATAGTGCGACACCCCTTTGACCAGCGGTAACAGCACCAGATGTCACCTCTCGTGATCACTCGGCCGCTTCGTGTACGAAGATCACCGCTCATCCGACTTCATGATCGTTCGTCAGGTGGTGGAGATCACAAAGACGTTGGTGACCCCCGTGTCGCAGATCACAGGACGGCGGGCATAGGATGCGGGGCAGTCGGGCTTGTGAACTGCCTCACATGTGCACGATCTTGGTGAGGCGGGGAGCCGGTTCGCCCGATGCGGTCCAACGGTCAAGGACGACTGGAAGGAGCGAGGAGCGTGAATGCCTACGCGCCCATCCTCGTGCTCGGCGCCCTCGGGGCAGGGTTTGCGATCTTCTCCGTGGTCATGGCCACGCTTATCGGCCCCAAGCGGTACAACCGGGCAAAGCTCGAAGCGTACGAGTGCGGTATCGAACCGACACCCACGCCCGCCGGAGGCGGTCGCTTTCCCATCAAGTACTACCTGACGGCGATGCTTTTCATCGTCTTCGACATCGAGATCGTCTTCCTCTATCCCTGGGCGGTCAGCTTCGACGCCCTGGGGATCTTCGGGCTCGTGGAGATGCTGCTCTTCGTGCTCACCGTCTTCGTCGCCTACGCGTATGTGTGGCGGCGCGGCGGTCTGGAATGGGACTGAGGGGCTGAGGGGCACACCATGGGACTCGAAGAGAAGCTGCCGAGCGGCTTCGTTCTGACCACCGTCGAGCAGGCGGCCGGCTGGGTGCGGAAGTCCTCCGTCTTCCCGGCCACCTTCGGCCTCGCCTGTTGCGCCATCGAGATGATGACCACCGGGGCGGGCCGTTACGACCTAGCCCGGTTCGGCATGGAGGTCTTCCGCGGCTCGCCGCGGCAGGCGGACCTGATGATCGTGGCCGGGCGGGTGAGCCAGAAGATGGCGCCCGTCCTGCGGCAGGTCTACGACCAGATGCCGAACCCCAAGTGGGTCATCTCCATGGGCGTTTGCGCGTCATCAGGCGGAATGTTCAACAATTACGCCATTGTTCAGGGTGTTGATCACATTGTCCCGGTTGATATTTATTTGCCGGGCTGCCCGCCGCGGCCCGAGATGCTGATGGACGCGATCCTCAAGCTGCACCAGAAGATCCAGGGCTCCAAGCTCGGGGTCAACGCCGAGGAAGCCGCCCGCGAGGCGGAGGAAGCGGCGCTCAACGCCCTGCCCCTCATCGAGATGAAGGGGCTCCTGCGATGAGCGACGAGCTGGGCGGCTCCGCCGTCCCCGCCCCGCGCGACGAGCACGGCGAGGTCATCGGCGTACGGAAGGGCATGTTCGGCGCCGACAACGGCGGCGACACCTCCGGCTACGGCGGCCTCATCCGTACCGTCGCCCTCCCCGGCGCCTCCTCCCGCCCCTACGGCGGCTGGTTCGACGAGGTCGCCGACGAGCTCGAAGGCGCCCTGGAGGAGCAGGACCTCCTCCCGGAGAACGCCATCGAGAAGACGGTGGTCGACCGGGACGAACTCACCTTCCACATCGCCCGCGAGCACCTGGTCACCGTCGCCAGGACCCTGCGCGACGACCCGGCGCTCCGCTTCGAGCTGTGCACCGGCGTCAGCGGCGTCCACTTCCCCGGCGACAAGGGCCGCGAGCTGCACGCGGTCTACCACCTGCGCTCGCTCACCCACGGCCGGCTGATCCGGCTGGAGGTCTCCACGCCGGACGACGACCGCCACCTGCCGTCCCTCGTCCCGGTCTACCCGACCAACGACTGGCACGAGCGCGAGGCGTACGACTTCTTCGGGCTCGTCTTCGACGGGCACCCCGCCCTCACCCGGATCATGATGCCGGACGACTGGCAGGGCTTCCCACAGCGCAAGGACTACCCGCTCGGCGGCATCCCCGTCGAGTACAAGGGCGCCCAGATCCCGGCTCCGGACCAGCGGAGGTCGTACTCCTGATGACCACTCCTCACGCGACGCCTCGCGCCACCACCGAGGGGACTGTATATACGGTCACCGGCGGCGACTGGGACGAGATCGTCGAGAACGCCGCCGCCTCCGACGACGAGCGCATCATCGTCAACATGGGCCCGCAGCACCCGTCCACGCACGGCGTGCTCCGGCTCATCCTGGAGATCGACGGCGAGACCGTCACCGAGGCCCGCTGCGGCATCGGCTACCTCCACACCGGCATCGAGAAGAACCTCGAATTCCGCAGCTGGACGCAGGGCACCACCTTCGTCACGCGCATGGACTACCTGACGCCGTTCTTCAACGAGACGGCGTACTGCCTGGGCGTCGAGAAGCTGCTCGGCATCGAGGACCAGATCCCCGACCGGGCCACCGTCCTGCGCGTGCTCCTGATGGAGCTCAACCGGCTCTCCTCGCACCTGGTGTGCATCGCCACCGGCGGCATGGAGCTCGGCGCCACCACGATCATGATCTACGGCTTCCGCGACCGGGAGCTGGTGCTCGACCTCTTCGAGCTGATCACCGGGCTCCGTATGAACCACGCGTTCATCCGCCCCGGCGGCCTCGCCCAGGACCTGCCCCCGGGCGCGATCGACCAGCTGCGCGAGTTCGTGAAGACCATGAAGAAGAACCTGCCGGAGTACGACGCGCTCGCCACCGGCAACCCCATCTTCAAGGCCCGCATGCAGGACGTCGGCTATCTCGACCTCACCGGTTGCATGGCCCTCGGCGCCACCGGACCGATCCTGCGCTCGGCCGGCCTCCCGCACGACCTGCGCAAGACCGACCCGTACTGCGGCTACGAGACCTACGACTTCGAGGTCCCCACCGCCGACAGCTGCGACGCCTACGGGCGCTTCCTCATCCGCCTGGAGGAGATGCGCCAGTCGCTGCGGATCATCGAGCAGTGCATCGACCGGCTCGCACCCGGACCGGTCATGGTCGCCGACAAGAAGATCGCCTGGCCCGCGCAGCTCGCGCTCGGCCCGGACGGCCTGGGCAACTCGCTGGACCACATCAAGAAGATCATGGGCACCTCCATGGAGGCCCTGATCCACCACTTCAAGCTGGTGACCGAGGGCTTCCGGGTCCCCGTCGGGCAGGCGTACACCGCCGTCGAGTCGCCCAAGGGCGAACTCGGCGTGCACGTCGTCTCGGACGGCGGAACCCGCCCCTACCGGGTCCACTTCCGGGACCCGTCCTTCACCAACCTCCAGGCCATGGCGGCGATGTGCGAGGGCGGCCAGGTCGCCGACGTCATCGTCGCCGTCGCATCCATCGACCCCGTGATGGGAGGCGTCGACCGGTGACCGAAGCACGTCAGGAAGTCAGTCTGGGGATGCCGCAGCTCCCCGCCCCCGCCTACCCGGCCGAGGTGCGCGCCAGGCTCGAAGCGGATGCGAAGGAGGTGATCGCCCGCTACCCCGACAGCCGCTCCGCGCTGCTGCCGCTGCTGCACCTCGTGCAGTCCGAGGAGGGGTACGTCTCGCGTACGGGCATGGCCTTCTGCGCCGACGTACTCGGCCTCACCACCGCCGAGGTCACCGCGGTCGCCACCTTCTACACGATGTACCGGCGCAAGCCGAGCGGCGACTACCAGGTCGGCGTCTGCACCAACACGCTCTGCGCGGTGATGGGCGGCGACGCGATCTTCGACCGGCTCAAGGAGCACCTCGGCGTCGGCAACGACGAGACGACCGAGGACGGCAAGGTCACCCTCGAACACATCGAGTGCAACGCCGCCTGCGACTTCGCGCCCGTCGTGATGGTCAACTGGGAGTTCTTCGACAACCAGACCCCGGAGAGCGCGACCCGGCTGGTCGACGACCTCATCGCCGGCCGCACCGTCGAACCCACCCGCGGCGCGCCCCTGTGCACCTACAAGGAGACCGCGCGCATCCTGGCCGGCTTCCCCGACGAGCGCCCCGGTGCCGTCGCGGCCACCGGCGGCGCGGGCCACGCCTCGCTCATCGGCCTCAAGCTGGCCAAGGGCGAGGCCGCACCGCAGGCCCGCGTGGTCGGGCCGCGCGGCGAGGCGCCCACCGATCAGCCGCAGAAGGGCGCCGAGCACCTCAGCTCCCACGACGCGCCGCAGCAGACCTCGGCATCCGACCCGGACCACCCGGCAGGACCCGCGGCCGAGGAGGGGGAGTGATGACGTTGGCCACCGAGCTCGATCACAACGGGACCAGCCCCGAGAAGCTGCTCGCGCCCGTCCTGTCAGCCTTCTGGGACCAGCCGGAATCCTGGACCCTGGACACCTACCGCCGCCACGAGGGCTACGAGGGACTGCGCAAGGCCCTCGCCATGTCCCCGGACGACCTCATCGCGTACGTCAAGGACTCCGGTCTGCGCGGACGCGGCGGCGCCGGCTTCCCCACCGGGATGAAGTGGCAGTTCATCCCGCAGGGCGACGGCAAGCCCCACTATCTGGTGGTCAACGCCGACGAGTCGGAGCCGGGGACCTGCAAGGACATCCCGCTCCTCTTCGCCAACCCGCACAGCCTCATCGAGGGCATCGTGATCGCCTGCTACGCGATCCGGTCGTCGCACGCGTTCATCTATCTGCGCGGTGAGGTCGTCCCCGTGCTGCGACGGTTGCACGAGGCCGTTCGAGAGGCGTACGAGGCGGGCTATCTGGGGACGAACATCCTGGGTTCGGGGCTCGATCTGGAACTCACGGTGCACGCGGGCGCCGGCGCGTACATCTGCGGTGAGGAAACCGCGCTGCTCGACTCTCTCGAAGGACGGCGTGGCCAGCCCCGGCTGCGTCCCCCCTTCCCCGCGGTCGCCGGTCTGTACGCCTGCCCCACTGTGGTGAACAACGTCGAGTCCATCGCCTCGGTTCCCGCGATCCTGAACAAGGGCAAGGACTGGTTCAAGTCGATGGGCAGCGAGAAGTCCCCGGGCTTCACGCTCTACTCGCTCAGCGGCCACGTCGCGGGCCCCGGCCAGTACGAGGCGCCGCTCGGCATCACGCTGCGCCAGCTCCTCGACATGAGCGGCGGCATGCGCCCCGGCCACCGCCTCAAGTTCTGGACCCCCGGCGGCTCCTCCACGCCGATGTTCACCGACGAACACCTCGACGTGCCCCTCGACTACGAGGGCGTCGGCGCGGCCGGGTCCATGCTCGGCACCAAGGCGCTCCAGTGCTTCGACGAGACGACCTGCGTGGTGCGGGCCGTCACCCGATGGACCGAGTTCTACGCCCACGAGTCCTGCGGCAAGTGCACCCCCTGCCGCGAGGGCACCTACTGGCTCGTCCAGCTGCTCCGCGACATCGAGGCCGGCAAGGGCCGGATGTCCGACCTCGACAAGCTCAACGACATCGCCGACAACATCAACGGCAAGTCGTTCTGCGCCCTCGGCGACGGCGCCGCCTCGCCGATCTTCTCCTCGCTGAAGTACTTCCGCGAGGAGTACGAGCAGCACGTCACCGGCAAGGGCTGCCCCTTCGATCCCGCCAAATCGACCCTCTGGGCCGACGACAAGAACGCTCACCAGGGGGTGAACGCATGACAGTCACCACGAGTGCGCCCTCCGGGGGCGGCGAAGCGGCGATCCCGCCCGAGGACCTCGTCACGCTGACCATCGACGGCATCGGGATCAGCGTGCCCAAGGGCACCCTGGTCATCCGCGCCGCCGAACTCCTCGGCATCGAGATCCCGCGCTTCTGCGACCACCCCCTCCTCGACCCGGCCGGCGCCTGCCGCCAGTGCATCGTCGAGGTCGAGGGCCAGCGCAAGCCGATGGCGTCCTGCACCATCACCTGCACCGACGGCATGGTCGTCAAGTCGCAGATCACCTCGCCCGTCGCCGACAAGGCGCAGCGCGGTGTGATGGAGCTGCTGCTCATCAACCACCCGCTGGACTGCCCGGTCTGCGACAAGGGCGGCGAGTGCCCGCTCCAGAACCAGGCGATGTCGCACGGCGACCCGGACTCCCGCTTCGAGGGCAAGAAGCGGACGTACGAGAAGCCCGTGCCGATCTCCACCCAGGTGCTGCTGGACCGTGAGCGGTGCGTGCTCTGCGCGCGCTGCACCCGGTTCTCCAACCAGGTCGCCGGCGACCCGATGATCGAGCTGATCGAGCGCGGCGCGCTCCAGCAGGTCGGCACCGGCGAGGGCGACCCGTTCCAGTCGTACTTCTCCGGCAACACCATCCAGATCTGCCCGGTCGGGGCGCTGACCTCGGCGGCGTACCGGTTCCGCTCCCGCCCCTTCGACCTGGTGTCGACGCCCTCCGTGTGCGAGCACTGCTCCGGCGGCTGCGCCACCCGCACCGACCACCGGCGCGGCAAGGTCATGCGCCGCCTCGCGGCCAACGACCCCGAGGTCAACGAGGAGTGGCTCTGCGACAAGGGCCGCTTCGGCTTCCGCTACGCCCAGCAGCGCGACCGCCTCACCACCCCGCTCGTCCGGGGCGAGTCGGGCGCGCTGGAACCGGCGAGCTGGCCCGAGGCCCTGGCCGCCGCGGCCGAGGGCCTGTCCGCCGCGCGCGGCCGGACCGGCGTCCTCACCGGCGGCCGGCTGACCGTCGAGGACGCGTACGCGTACAGCAAGTTCGCCCGGGTCGCCCTGGGCACCAACGACATCGACTTCCGGGCCCGGGTCCACAGCGACGAGGAGGCCGACTTCCTGGCCGCGCGCGTCGCGGGACGCGGCAAGGACCTCGACGGCAGCGGTGTCACGTACACCTCGCTGGAGAAGGCCCCGGCGGTGCTGCTGGTCGGGTTCGAGTCGGAGGAGGAGGCCCCCGGCGTCTTCCTGCGGCTGCGCAAGGCCCACCGCAAGCACGGTCTGCGCACCTTCTCCGTCGCCTCGCACGCCACCCGGGGCCTGGTGAAGGCGGGCGGCGTGCTGCTTCCCGCCGCGCCCGGCACCGAGACCGAATGGCTGGACGCCATCGCGGGCGGTGTCGGCCTGGCGGGCGACGGCGCCGTCGCGGCCGAGGCGCTGCGCGGCGAGGGCGCGCTGATCGTGGTCGGCGAACGGCTGGCCGGGGTGCCCGGCGGGCTGACCGCCGCGGTCCGGGCCGCGACCGCGACCGGGGCCCGGCTGGTGTGGATCCCGCGCCGGGCGGGCGAACGCGGCGCGGTGGAGGCGGGCGCGCTCCCGTCGCTGCTGCCCGGCGGCCGCCCGGCCACCGACCCGCGTGCCCGGGACGAGGTCGCCGCCGCGTGGGGCGTCGCCGAACTCCCGTCCCGCTTCGGCCGCGACACCGGCCAGATCATCGAGGCCGCGGCCTCCGGTGAGCTGGGCGCGCTGGTCGTCGCCGGGGTGGGCACCGAGGACCTGCCGGACCCGGCGCGGGCCCTGGAGGCCCTGGACCGGGTCGGCTTCCTGGTCTCCTTCGAGCTCCGGCCGAGCGAGGTCACCGACCGCGCCGACGTGGTGTTCCCGGTGGCCGCGGTCGCCGAGAAGTCCGGGACCTTCCTCAACTGGGAGGGCCGGGCGCGGATGTTCGAGGCCGCGCTGAAGCCCGACCAGATGACGCGGAACCTCGCCCCGGGCGACGCCCGCGTCCTGCACATGCTGGCCGATGCGATGGACGTGCATTTCGCGCTGCCGGACCTGAAGGCCGCCCGCCGTGAGCTGGACCGGCTCGGCGGGTGGCAGGGCGGGTACGCGGACGACCCCCGCGCCTCCGCGCAGCCGCTGCCCCGGCCCGGCGACGGCGAGGCGATTCTCGCCGGCCACCGGATGCTGCTCGACCTCGGCCGCCTCCAGGAGGGCGACACCGCGCTCGCCGGGACCCGGCACGAGGCGGTGGCCCGGCTGTCGGCCGCCACGGCCGCGGAGAGCGGGGTCAAGGACGGCGACCTGCTGGCCGTGTCCGGGCCCGCCGGCAGCGTCGAACTCCCGCTCCGGGTCACCGACATGCCGGACCGCGTGGTCTGGGTGCCGCTGAACTCCACCGGGCGGGGCGTGCCGGCCACGACCGGGGCGCGCCCCGGCGGAGTGGTCCGGATCGGCCCCGCCGCTCCCGGTACTCCCGACGTCACACCGGAGGTGCGGGCGTGACCGCCTTCGCTCAACTGGCCGCGGCACCGCACGGTGCGGTGCTCGCCGCCGAGGACCTGTCGATGTTCGGCAACGACCCCTGGTGGCTCGTCGTCATCAAGGCCGTCTTCTGCTTCGCGTTCCTGATGGTGACCGTCCTGTTCTCCATCGTGTGGGAGCGCAAGGTCGTCGCCTGGATGCAGCTGCGGATCGGTCCCAACCGGCACGGCCCCTGGGGCATGCTCCAGTCGCTCGCCGACGGCATCAAGCTGATGCTGAAGGAAGACGTCATCGTCAAGCGCGCGGACAAGGTCGTCTACGTCCTCGCGCCGATCGTCGCCGCGATCCCCGCGTTCATGGCGATCGCGGTCATCCCCTTCGGGCCGTCGGGCAACGAGGTCTCGATCTTCGGGCACCGCACGGCGATGCAGCTCACCGACCTGCCGATCGCGATGCTGTACATCCTCGCGGTCGCCTCGGTCGGCATCTACGGCATCGTGCTGGCCGGCTGGTCGTCCGGGTCGACGTACCCGCTGCTCGGCGGGCTCCGTTCCTGCGCGCAGATGATCTCGTACGAGATCGCCATGGGCGCCGCGTTCGCCTCGGTGTTCCTCTACTCGGGGTCGATGTCGACGTCGAAGATCGTGGAGGCGCAGCAGGACCGCTGGTTCATCATCCTGCTCCCGGTCTCCTTCATCATCTACATCGTCACGATGGTCGGTGAGACCAACCGCGCCCCCTTCGACATGCCGGAGTCCGAGGGCGACCTCGTCGGCGGCTTCAACACCGAGTACTCGTCCATCAAGTTCGCGATGTTCATGCTCGCCGAGTACGTCAACATGGTCACCGTCTCCGCGGTCTCCACGACCCTGTTCCTGGGCGGCTGGCGGGCCCCGTGGCCGATCAGCACCTTCTGGGAGGGCGCGAACCACGGCTGGTGGCCGATGCTCTGGTTCGTCCTCAAGGTCCAGCTGCTGCTGTTCTTCTTCATCTGGCTGCGCGGCACGCTGCCCCGCGTCCGCTACGACCAGCTGATGAAGCTCGGCTGGAAGGTCCTGATCCCGGTCTCCGTCGTCTGGCTGATGCTGGTGGCGACCGTACGGGCGCTGCGCAACGAGGGCTACGACTTCTCCAAGATCCTGCTCTACGTGGCCGGTGCCGTGATCGCGGTGCTGCTGATCTCCTTCGTCGCCGACATCTTCCGCGACAAGAAGGACAAGGCCGCCGCCGAACAGGCCGGACCCGAGCCGGCGTTCGACCCGATGGCGGGCGGATTCCCGGTGCCACCGCTGCCCGGACAGACCCTGCCGCCCGTGCCGAGGCGCAGGCCGCGCCGCGAGCGGGAGCTCGTTGTCAGTGGCGGCGTGGATACTCAGAGTGACGGAAATCCGAGTGACGGAAAGGAGGCCGACGGTGCCTGAACTGCCAGATCTGCCGGGGTCCAAGAGGCCGGCGAAGTCCACCGGGCCGACGGGGTCGACGGCGTCCTCGCAGCCCTCCCCGAACTCGGAGGACAAGTTCCTCAACCCGGTGGCCGGCTTCGGCGTGACCTTCAAGGCCATGTTCAAGAAGCGGCTCACCGAGCAGTATCCGGAGACGCCGAAGGTGACGGCGCCCCGCTTCCACGGCCGCCACCAGCTCAACCGCCATCCGGACGGGCTGGAGAAGTGCGTCGGCTGCGAGCTGTGCGCCTGGGCCTGTCCCGCCGACGCGATCTACGTGGAGGGCGCGGACAACACCGACGAGGAGCGCTACTCCCCGGGTGAGCGCTACGGCCGGGTCTACCAGATCAACTACGCCCGCTGCATCCTCTGCGGACTGTGCATCGAGGCGTGCCCGACCCGGGCGCTCACGATGACCAACGAGTTCGAGCTCGCCAACACCACCCGCGAGAGCCTCATCTACACCAAGGACGAGCTGCTCGCGGGCCTGGAGGAAGGCATGGTCGAGAGCCCGCACGCGATCTTCCCCGGCATGGACGAACAGGACTACTACCGGGGCCTGGTCACCGAGGCCGCCCCCGGTACGGAGCGCCAGCTCGCCGTCTCCAAGGGCGAGAAGCCGGCCGACGAGGCCGGCCGGAGCAACGGCGCCGCGCAGGAGGTGGACGCATGACCGGCCTGGCCGCAGCGGCCTCGCAGACCTCGACCGGCGAGGCGTTCCAGTTCTGGGTGCTCGGCACGGTCGCCGTGATCGGCGCCCTGTGCACGGTGCTCATGAAGAAGGCCGTGCACAGCGCACTGTGCCTCGCCGGGACGATGATCATCCTCGCGGTGTTCTACCTCGCCAACGGTGCCTACTTCCTCGGCATCGTCCAGATCGTCGTCTACACCGGCGCGATCATGATGCTGTTCCTCTTCGTGGTCATGCTCGTCGGTGTCACGGCGGCGGACTCGCTGAAGGAGACCATCAAGGGCCAGCGCTGGCTGGCCGCCGGATGCGGCATCGGCTTCGGCGTCCTGCTGATCGCCGGTATCGGCAACGCCTCGCTGAAGACCTTCAACGGCCTGGGCACCGCCAACACCGCGCACGGCGGGAACGTGGAGGGGCTCGCCAGCCTCATCTTCACCAAGTACGTCTTCGCCTTCGAGATCACCGGTGCCCTGCTGATCACCGCGACGGTCGGCGCGATGGTGCTCACGCACCGCGAGCGCACCGAACGGGCCAAGACCCAGCGGGAGATGTCCGAGGAGCGCGTGCGCAGCAACCACGTGCCGCCGCTGCCCGCCCCCGGCGTCTACGCCCGGCACAACGCGGTGGACATCGCGGGCCTGCTCCCCGACGGCACCCCGTCCGAGCTGACCGTCATGAACACGCTGCGCAAGCGCGGCCAGATGCGTGACGTGTCCCAGGAATCACTGGCCGGCCTCAAGGCAGTGGAGCAGCGCTCCGGTGAGCGGCTGGGCCGGGACACCGAAGAGGAGGAGGTCGCCAAGTGAATCCGGTCAACTACCTCTATCTCGCCGCCCTGCTGTTCACCATCGGCGCGGCCGGTGTGCTGATCCGGCGGAACGCGATCGTGGTGTTCATGTGCGTCGAGCTGATGCTCAACGCCTGCAACCTCGCGTTCGTGACCTTCTCCCGGATGCACGGCAACCTCGACGGCCAGATCATCGCCTTCTTCACGATGGTCGTCGCCGCCGCGGAGGTCGTGGTCGGGCTCGCGATCATCGTGTCGCTGTTCCGTTCCCGCCACTCGGCCTCGGTCGATGACGCCAGCCTGATGAAGCTGTAAGGGGCGTTTGCACTGTGGAGAACCTGATTGCGCTGCTCGTCGCGGCGCCCCTGCTCGGAGCGGCGGTGCTGCTCTGCGGCGGTCGCCGCCTCGACCGCGCCGGGCACTGGCTCGGCACCCTGCTCGCCGCCGCCTCGTTCGTCGTGGCCGTGGTGCTCTTCACCGACATGCTCGGGAAGGGCGCCGAGGACCGGGCGCTGCACCAGAAGCTGTTCAGCTGGATCCCGGTCGAGGGCTTCCAGGCCGATGTGGCCTTCCAGCTCGACCAGCTGTCGATGACCTTCGTCCTGCTGATCACCGGTGTGGGCACGCTGATCCACATCTACTCGATCGGCTACATGGAGCACGACGAGCGCCGGCGCCGCTTCTTCGGCTATCTGAACCTGTTCCTGGCGGCGATGCTGATCCTCGTCATCGCCGACAACTACCTGCTGCTGTACGTCGGGTGGGAGGGCGTCGGTCTGGCGTCGTACCTGCTCATCGGCTTCTGGCAGCACAAGCCCAGCGCGGCCACCGCCGCGAAGAAGGCGTTCCTGGTCAACCGCGTCGGCGACATGGGCCTGTCGATCGCGATCATGCTGATGTTCACCACCTTCGGCACGTTCGCGTACGGCCCCGTCCTGGAGGCGACCGGCGAGACCGGCGAGGGCAAGCTGACGGCGATCGGCCTGATGCTGCTCCTCGCCGCCTGCGGCAAGTCCGCCCAGGTGCCGCTGCAGTCCTGGCTCGGTGACGCGATGGAGGGCCCGACCCCGGTCTCCGCCCTCATCCACGCCGCGACCATGGTCACCGCCGGTGTCTACCTCATCGTCCGCTCCGGCGCGATCTTCAACGCCGCCCCGGACGCCCAGATGGTCGTCGTGGTCGTCGGCGCGGTCACGCTGCTGTTCGGTGCGATCGTCGGTTGCGCGAAGGACGACATCAAGAAGGCCCTCGCCGGCTCCACGATGTCGCAGATCGGCTACATGATCCTGGCCGCCGGGCTCGGGCCCATCGGCTACGTCTTCGCGATCATGCACCTGGTGACCCACGGCTTCTTCAAGGCCGGGCTCTTCCTCGGCGCCGGTTCGGTCATGCACGGCATGAACGACGAGGTGGACATGCGGAAGTTCGGCGGCCTGCGGAAGTACATGCCGGTCACCTTCGTCACCTTCGGCCTCGGCTACCTCGCGATCATCGGCTTCCCCGGCCTCTCCGGCTTCTTCTCCAAGGACAAGATCATCGAGGCGGCGTTCGCCAAGGGCGGCACCGAGGGCTGGATCCTCGGCTCCGTGGCCCTGCTCGGCGCCGCGATCACCGCGTTCTACATGACGCGCGTGATGCTGATGACCTTCTTCGGCGAGGAGCGCTGGCGCCGCACGGCGACGCCGTCCCCGGACGCGCCGGACGTCGAGCCCGCCGCCGAGACGCGCGGTGAGCACGCGGAGCCCCACCCGCACGAGTCCCCGAAGTCCATGACGATCCCGATGATCGTGCTGGCCTTCGGCTCGGTCTTCGCCGGTGGCTTCTTCTCGATCGGCGACCGCTTCCTGCACTGGCTGGAGCCCGTCACCGGCCACGACCACGGCGACGCCCCGATCGGCGCGTCGACCGTCACCGCGGCCACCATGGTCGCCCTGGTCGTCGGTGTCGCCATCGCCTGGGCGATGTACGGCCGCAAGCCGGTGCCGGTGACCGCCCCGCGCGGCTCGCTGCTCACCCGGGCCGCGCGCCGCGACCTCCTCCAGGACGACTTCAACCACGTGGTCCTGGTCCGCGGCGGCGAGCACCTGACCCGCTCCCTGGTCTACGTCGACCACAGCCTGGTCGACGGCGTCGTCAACGGCACGGCCGCGTCCATGGGCGGGCTCTCCGGCCGGCTGCGCAAACTCCAGAACGGCTACGCCCGCTCCTACGCGGTCTCGATGCTCGGAGGTACGGCGGTTCTCATCGCCGCGACCCTGCTGATGAGGGCGGTCTGATCACATGTCCTTTCCCCTCCTGACAGCGACGGCGGCGCTCCCGGCGATCGGCGCGGTGGCCACCGCCGCCGTCCCGGCCGCCCGGCGCACCGCCGCCAAATGGCTGGCGCTGCTCTTCTCGCTGGCCACGCTCGTCCTGGCGGGCATCGCGCTCGCCCGCTTCGAGCCCGGCGGCGACCGCTTCCAGCTCACCGAATCGCACGCCTGGATCAAGGACTTCGGCGTCCGCTACGAACTGGGCGTCGACGGCATCGGCGTGGCGCTCATGGCGCTCACCGCCCTGCTGATCCCGTTCGTCATCCTGGCCGGCTGGCACGACGCCGACCCCCTGGAGACGAACTCCTCGCGCTGGCGCCCCACTCAGGGCTTCTTCGCCCTGATCCTGATGGTCGAAGCGATGGTGATCCTCTCCTTCGAGGCCACCGACGTCTTCCTCTTCTACATCCTGTTCGAAGCCATGCTCATCCCGATGTACTTCCTCATCGGCGGCTTCGGGGACCGGGCGCACACCGGCAGCGACGAGAACGCGGCGGCGCAGCGTTCGTACGCCGCCGTGAAGTTCCTCCTCTACAACCTGGTCGGCGGCCTCATCATGCTGGCCGCGGTGATCGGCCTGTACGTGGTCGCGGGCTCGTTCTCGCTCTCCGAGATCGCCGAGGCCCGGGCCAACGGCACGTTCTCCATGGCGACCGGCACCGAGCGGTGGCTGTTCCTCGGGTTCTTCTTCGCCTTCGCGGTGAAGGCCCCGCTGTGGCCGCTGCACACCTGGCTGCCCAACGCGATGGGTGAGGCGACCGCGCCGGTCGCCGTGCTGATCACCGCCGTGGTCGACAAGGTCGGCACGTTCGCCATGCTCCGCTTCTGCCTCCAGCTCTTCCCGGAGGCCAGCAAGTGGGCGACGCCGGTGATCCTGGTCCTGGCGCTGATCAGCATCGTGTACGGGGCGCTGCTCGCGGTCGGCCAGCGCGACATCAAGCGGCTGATCGCCTACGCGTCCATCTCGCACTTCGGCTTCATCATCCTGGGCATCTTCGCGATGACCAGTCAGGGCCAGTCGGGCGCGACGCTGTACATGGTCAACCACGGCATCTCGACGGCCGCGCTGATGCTGGTCGCGGGCTTCCTGATCAGCCGGCGGGGCTCGCGCCTCATCGCCGACTACGGCGGGGTGCAGAAGGTGGCCCCGGTTCTGGCCGGCACCTTCCTGATCGGCGGTCTGGCCACGCTGTCGCTGCCGGGGCTCGCCCCGTTCGTCAGCGAGTTCCTGGTCCTGGTCGGCGCGTTCGCCGCGTATCCGGCGGTCGGCATCATCGCCACCACCGGCATCGTGCTCGCCGCGATCTACGTCCTGGTCCTCTACCAGCGCACCATGACCGGCCCGGTCAAGGCCGAGGTGCAGGGCATGGCGGACCTCAAGGCGCGTGAGCTCGTGGTGGTCGTGCCGCTGATCGCGCTGCTGCTGTTCCTGGGTGTCTACCCGAAGCCGCTGACGGACATCGTCAACCCGGCGGTGCAGCACACCATGTCGGACGTACAGAAGAAGGACCCCCAGCCCGAGGTGGAGGCCGCCAAGTGAGCGCAACAGCTGTCCACAGCCTGTGGACGACGGCGAGCGGGGTGACATCCGCCGCTCCGGACGAGAAGTTCACGGCCCCGGTCATCGAGTACACCCAGCTGGCCCCGGTCCTGATCGTGATCGGCGTCGCCGTCGTCGGCGTCCTGGTCGAGGCGTTCGTGCCGCGCCGGGCCCGGTACCACACGCAGGTGTTCCTGACCGTCGTCGCGCTGGTCGCCGCGTTCGCCGCGGTGGTCGGCCTCGCGGCCGGCGGCTACGGGACGACCAAGGCGCACATCGCCGCGATGGGCGCCATCGCGGTCGACGGGCCGTCCCTGTTCCTCCAGGGCGTCATCCTGCTGACGTCCCTGGTCGCGGTCTTCACGTTCGCCGAACGGCGGCTCGACCCCGAGTCGCACGGCAACAGGGTCGACTCCTTCGCCGCGCAGGCCGCGTCGGTGCCCGGCAGCGACAGCGAGAAGGCCGCGGTCAGGGCCGGGTTCACCACCACCGAGGTCTTCCCGCTCGTCCTCTTCTCGGTGGCGGGCATGCTCGTCTTCCCGGCGGCCAACGACCTGCTGACGCTGTTCGTGGCCCTGGAGGTCTTCTCCCTCCCGCTGTACCTCCTGTGCGCCGTCGCCCGCCGCAAGCGGCTGATGTCGCAGGAGGCGGCCGTGAAGTACTTCCTGCTCGGCGCGTTCTCCTCGGCGTTCCTGCTGTTCGGGATCGCCCTGCTCTACGGCTACGCGGGCTCCGTCTCGTACGCGCAGATCGCGACCGTGGTCGACGGCACGATCCAGAAGATCGACCCGGCGCTCGCCGGCACCATGGGCAACGACGCGCTGCTGCTCATCGGCGGCGCGATGATCCTCACCGGACTGCTCTTCAAGGTCGGCGCCGTCCCGTTCCACATGTGGACCCCGGACGTCTACCAGGGTGCGCCGACCCCGGTCACCGGCTTCATGGCCGCCGCGACGAAGGTCGCCGCGTTCGGCGCGCTGCTGCGCCTGCTGTACGTGGTGCTGCCCGGGCTCACCTGGGACCTGCGGCCGGTCATGTGGGGCGTCGCGATCGTCACGATGGTGGGCGGCGCGGTCGTCGCGATCACGCAGACCGACATCAAGCGGCTGCTGGCCTACTCCTCGATCGCGCACGCCGGGTTCATCCTGGCCGGTGTGATCGCGGCCACCCCCGACGGCATCTCGTCCGTCCTCTTCTACCTCGGCACGTACTCCTTCGTGACGGTCGGCGCCTTCGCCGTCGTCACGCTGGTGCGGGACGCGGGCGGCGAGGCGACGCACCTGTCGAAGTGGGCCGGGCTCGGCCGGCGCTCGCCGCTGGTCGCGGCGGTCTTCGCGGTGTTCCTGCTGGCCTTCGCCGGTATCCCGCTGACCTCGGGCTTCTCCGGGAAGTTCGCGGTCTTCAAGGCGGCGGCGGACGGCGGCGCGGGCGGCCTGGTCGTGGTCGGTGTGATCTCCTCGGCGATCGCCGCGTTCTTCTACATCCGGGTCATCGTGCTGATGTTCTTCAGCGAACCGAAGGCGGACGGCCCCACGGTCGCCGTCCCGTCCCCGCTGACGATGACCACCATCGCGATCGGCGTGGCCGTGACCGTGGTCCTGGGCGTGGCCCCGCAGTACTTCCTGGACCTGGCGGGCCAGGCGGGGACGTTCGTGAGGTAGCCGGAAGCGGCTGAACGGCAACGCCGGACGGGCTTGGCCTTCCCTCGGGAAGTCAAGCCCGTCCGGCGTTGTCACAGGTGGCGCCTATCGTGGCAGGGGAGCGCTGGGACGCAGCGGGACCGGTATCGGGGGACAGAGCGATGAACGGGACGGGCGTGACGGGCATGACCACGGATGTGAGCACGGGCGGGACCGCCGCCGCGACCGAGAGCGAGGCGCGGCGCACCCTGCACCGCGTCTTCGGTTACGAGGCGTTCCGCGGCGAGCAGGAGGCGATCGTCGACCACGTGGTGGCCGGCGGGGACGCCGTCGTGCTCATGCCCACCGGTGGCGGCAAGTCCCTCTGCTACCAGATCCCGGCCCTGGTCCGCCGGGGCACCGGCGTCGTGATCTCCCCGCTGATCGCCCTCATGCAGGACCAGGTCGACGCGCTGCGGGCACTCGGCGTGCGGGCCGGTTTCATCAACTCCACGCAGGACTTCGACGAGCGCCGCTCGATGGAGGCCCAGTTCGTCGCGGGCGAGCTGGACCTCCTCTACCTGGCCCCGGAGCGGCTGCGGCTGGACACCACGCTCGCGCTGCTGGCCCGGGGCGAGGTCTCCGTCTTCGCGATCGACGAGGCGCACTGCGTCGCCCAGTGGGGCCACGACTTCCGCCCCGACTACCTCGCCCTGTCCGTCCTCGGCGAGCGCTGGCCCGACGTGCCGCGCATCGCCCTGACGGCCACGGCGACGGACGCCACGCACCGCGAGATCACCCAGCGGCTCGGCATGCCCGACGCCAGGCACTTCGTGGCCAGCTTCGACCGGCCCAACATCCAGTACCGGATCGTGGGCAAGGCCGACCCGAAGAAGCAGCTGCTCGCCTTCCTCAAGGAGGAGCACGCCGGGGACGCGGGCATCGTCTACTGCCTCTCCCGCGCGTCCACGGAGAAGACCGCCGAGTTCCTCTGCCGCAACGGCATCGAGGCCGTCCCGTACCACGCGGGGCTCGACGCCGGGACCCGCGCGGCCCACCAGTCCCGCTTCCTGCGCGAGGAGGGCCTGGTCGTCGTCGCGACGATCGCCTTCGGCATGGGCATCGACAAGCCGGACGTCCGCTTCGTCGCCCACCTGGACCTGCCGAAGTCCGTCGAGGGCTACTACCAGGAGACCGGCCGGGCCGGCCGTGACGGCGCCCCGTCCACGGCGTGGATGGCGTACGGCCTCCAGGACGTCGTCCAGCAGCGCAAGCTCATCCAGGGCGGCGAGGGCGACGAGGCGTTCCGCCGCCGGGCCGCCTCGCACCTGGACTCCATGCTCGCCCTGTGCGAGACCGTCCAGTGCCGCCGCGCCCAGCTCCTCACGTACTTCGGCCAGGAGCCCACGGCCACCTCTTGCGGCAACTGCGACACCTGCCTCACCCCGCCGGAGACCTGGGACGGCACGGTGGTCGCGCAGAAGCTGCTGTCCACGGTGGTGCGGCTGAAGCGGGAGCGCGGCCAGAAGTTCGGCGCGGGCCAGATCATCGACATCCTGCTCGGCCGCCGCACGGCCAAGGTCATCCAGTTCGACCACGACCAGCTGTCGGTGTTCGGCATCGGCGAGGAGCTGGCCGAGGCGGAGTGGCGCGGCGTGGTCCGCCAGCTCCTCGCCCAGGGCCTGATCGCCGTCGAGGGCGAGTACGGCACGCTGGTCCTGACCGACGAGAGCGCCACCGTCCTCGGCCGCGAGCGCGAGGTCCAGCTCCGCAAGGAGCCGAAGAAGCCGACGACCGCCCGCGCGTCCTCCGCCCGCGGCGAGCGCAAGCCGAAGGCGGCGGCCGCCGCCGACCTCCCCGAGACGGCCGCCCCCGTCTTCGAGGCCCTGCGCGCGTGGCGGGCCGCCCAGGCCAAGGAGCTGGGCCTCCCCGCCTACGTGATCTTCCACGACGCCACCCTCCGCGAGATCGCCACGGTCCGCCCGACGACCCTGGGCGAGCTGGGCGGCATCAGCGGCCTGGGCGAGAAGAAGCTCGCGACGTACGGCGAGGGCGTCCTGGAGGTCCTGTCGGGCCTCGACGCGTCCGCCCCGGAGGCCCCGCCCCAGGCAGCCCCGACGGCAGCCGCCCCCGTCCCTGCCCCTGCCCCTGCCCCTGCCCCTGCCCCTGCCAAGGCGCCCACGCCCGCCGCCCACGACGACACCGAGTTCGGCTGGGACGAGGAGCCCCCGGAGTACGAGTGAGCCGACGGACGGCGCGGCGGATCCGGCCTCCGCTCATCCCCCGGAAACGACCCGCCCCGACACCTCGCCCAGCCCCACCCGGGTGCCGTCCGGTCCCGGGGCCCAGGCGGTGATCGTCACCGTGTCGCCGTCCTCCAGGAAGGTCCGCTTGCCCTCGGGCAGGGCCAGCGGATCGCGGCCGTTCCAGGTGAGCTCCAGGAGGCAGCCGCGCTGGGACGGCTCGGGGCCGCTGACCGTGCCGGAGGCGTAGAGGTCGCCGGTGCGCAGCGAGGCGCCGTTGACCGTCATCTGGGCGAGCTGCTGGGCGGCCGTCCAGTACATGGTGGAGAACGGCGGCTCCGCGACGACCTGCCCGTTGAGCGCGACGGAGATCCGCAGGTCGTAGCCGCCGGGCTCGTCCTCCTCCGCGTCCTCCAGATAGGGGAGGAGGGGGAGGTCGCGGGCGGGCGGGGCGGTGCGGGCGGCGTCCAGGGCCTCCAGCGGGGTGACCCAGGCGGAGACGGAGGTCGCGAAGGACTTGCCGAGGAACGGTCCGAGCGGGACGTACTCCCACGCCTGGATGTCGCGCGCCGACCAGTCGTTGAGCAGCGAGACCCCGAAGACGTGCTCGCGGAAGTCCGTGAGGGCGACGGGCTTCCCCTGCTCGGACGGGGTGCCGACGACGAAGCCGACCTCCGCCTCGATGTCGAGCTTCACGGACGGGCCGAAGACGGGCGCCGGGTCGGCCGGTGCCTTGCGCTGGCCCGCCGGGCGGACCACATCGGTGCCGGAGACCACGACGGTCCCGGCGCGCCCGTGGTAACCGATCGGCAGATGCTTCCAGTTGGGGGTGAGCGGCGCGTCCGCGTCGGGCCGGAAGATCTGGCCCACGTTGGTGGCGTGGTGCTCGCTCGCGTAGAAGTCGACGTAGTCCGCGACCTGGTAGGGCAGGTGCAGCGTGACCGCGTCCAGCGGATGCAGCAGCGGCTCCATGTCCGCGCGGTGCGCGGGGACCGTGACCCACGCGGTCAGGGCCCGGCGCACATCGCGCCAGGCGGTGCGCCCGGCTCCGAGGAGCGTCATCAGGTCGGGCTGGGCCAGCAGCCGGGCGTACGGCGAACCGAGGGCGAGCGCGGCGGCCCCGGCGTCCAGGACGTGGTCGCCGATGCGGACGCCGACGCGCCGCTCGCCCGGGCGGTCGGGGGTGGAGAACACGCCGTACGGCAGGTTGTGCGGGCCGAAGGGGTCGCCCTCGGCCACATCGAGCGGACTGCTCTGCTCGGGCATCGGTCGCTGCCTCGCTTTCCGGGTCGCTTGGGGACAACGTTACGTCGGGAGGACTGCCGTGAGGCAGTGCCCCAACCATCCCCGATGCCCCGGAAAGCAGGCCTCACATGCGATGTCACCCGGACGTGCGCGGGATGCTCTTCTCCCAGGTCCGGTGGAAGACGACCTCGCCGCCCTCGGTGCAGACGACCTCGTTGACGGTGTGGAAGTCGTCCGCGTCGGCGGTGATCTCGGAGCGGGTGTCGATCTGCACGTCCCAGGCCATCTCCGGCCGGTGCAGCCGGATCGTCCAGTCGGACCGGGTCCGCGCGGAGAGCGGGTCGCCCTCCTGGATCGTGTACGTCTCCACCGCGTCCTCGGTGAACTCCAGCCCGTCCGGGTAGACGCGCGTGCCGCCGTAGCGCGGGTCCACCTCCAGCCGCCACTCGCCCTTGGCCACATCGCGGACGACGAGCCGTTCGGGGCGCGGCGCGTCCAGCGTCTCCGGGTACACCACGCCCAGCGGTTCGGACTGCTCGGGTTCCCCGAAGCGGATGGCGGGGTCCTCGGTGTGCCGCCGCACCGGGAGTTCGACGAGGCTGCCGTCCGCCTCCAGGGTGAAGCCGGCCGAGCCCGCCTGCGGCCAGATCCAGGGCCAGTACGAGGACGAGACGGCGAGCCGGATGCGGTGGCCGGGCGGGAAGGTGTGCCCGATGCCGTTCAGCTCGAAGGCGACGTCCTCGGTGGCGCCGGGGGTCCAGTCCTCGGTGCGGTCGCGGCCGTTCCGGGCGGCGAGGTTGAGCGCGCCGCGCGTGACGAGGGTGGAGGAGCCGTCGGGGGCGACGTCGCAGAGCCGGGCGACGACCTGCCCGCGCGGCACGTCCATCGTGAGGCGCAGGCTCACCCGGGGTCTGCCCAGGATCTCGATCGGCGCGTCGGCCACCGGGAATTCGAAGCAGAGCGACTTGGCGTCCTCGTCGCGCTGGTCCGGCGGCAGGTCGGCGTCGTTGCCGAAGGGGAAGAACCGCCCGGCGTCCAGTCCGGTCTGTTGCGGCGAGTGGACGATCTGCGGCCCGCCCTGGAGGGCGTACGCGACGGGGGTGACGTTCTCCGACGGCCAGCTGGTCTCCCCGACCCAGCGGCCGGGCAGCGTCTCGTACACCGTGGCGGGCCGGTGCGACTCGCTGATCCAGGACCGCAGCAGCGGCTCCTCCATCACCCCGGTGTCCTCGTCCTTCAGGTGCTGGTCCCACCAGCGCAGGGTCTCCTGGAGGAAGCCGATGCCCGGCCCGGGCGGCAGCCCCCGGTCGGGGTACTGGTGCGACCAGGGGCCGATGATCCCGCGCACCCTCGCCGGGTCCAGGTGCTCGACCAGCCGGAGGACGGTGTCCCGGTACGGGTCGTGCCAGCCGCCGACCGCGAGGACGTTCGCCTGGATCGCGGAGTAGTCCTCGCAGACGCTGCCGTGCTTCCAGTAGGCGTCGCGGGTCTGGTGGGAGAGCCAGGTGTGGATGAAGGGGTCGACCGCTCCGAGCCGGTCCAGCCACATCTGACGCCAGTCGTCGCCGACGTCCGCCGGGTCGGGCGGCCGGCAGACGAAGGCGAGCATGGTCGCCGCCCAGGCGTGCATGTCCACGGCGAGGACCGAGCCGCCCATGTAGTGGACGTCGTTGTCGTAGCGGTCGTCCGCCGAGCACACGGTGACGATCGCCTTCAGCGGCTCCGGGGCCAGCGCGGCGATCTGGAGCGAGTTGAAGCCGCCCCAGGAGATCCCGAACATGCCGACCCGGCCCGAGCACCACTCCTGCCGGGCCAGCCAGTGGACGACCGCGACCCCGTCCGCCAGCTCCGTCGCGTCGTACTCGTCGCCCGGCATGCCCTCGCTGTTGCCGTGGCCGCGTACGTCCACCCGGACGGAGGCGTAGCCGTGTCCGGCGTACCAGGGGTGGCGCTGCCAGTCGCGCGGCGCGGTCCAGTCGCTCAGCCGGTACGGCAGGTACTCCAGCAGGGCGGGCACGGGTTCGTCCGTGACCGGCCGCCAGATCCGGGCGTACAGCTGGGTGCCGTCCGCGAGCGGGATATAGAGGTCCTCGCGGGTCGTCTCGTACGGGAACGCGGTCTGGATGTGCATGGGCGTACCTCAGTGGACGGGGTGCATCGTGCGCCTGAGCCAGGGGGCGGCGGCGATGACGGCCACACCGGCCACCACCGCCACGGCGCCGTTGACACCGAAGTAGGCGGGGTTGGACACCTCGCCGTACAGCTTCACGATCTGGGCCTGGATGCCGTTGGCGAGGGCCAGCGAGAGGAACCAGAGGGCCATGGTCTGGCTGGCGAACGCCTTCGGGGCGAGCTTGGTCGTCGCCGACATGCCGGAGGTCTCCAGCAGGATGTCGCCGAGCCCGAGCAGCAGGTAGGAGCCGACGATCCACCAGGCGGCCATCTTGTACGTGTCGCCGGTGTGCCCGGAGGTGGGCAGGACCATCAGCAGGAACGAGAGACCGCCGAGGATGACGCCGATCGCGATCTTGTTGGACGCGTGCGGCTGACGCGGCCCCATCCTCGCCCAGACGGCCGCGACCACCGGGGCGAGCAGCACCTCGAAGGCGCCGAGCGCGGAGGCGTACCAGCTCGCCGGGAAGTGGAAGCCGAAGACCTCGGTACGGGCGTTGGTCGACGCGAGCAGCATCATCGTCGAGTACGCCTGGAAGAGGATGAAGTTGAACACCACGGACGCCAGGAACAGCACCACGTACGGGCGCAGCCTGCCGCGCTCCTCGGCGGTGACCCGGGGGCTGCGGAACATCACCACGAAGTAGACGACGGGCGCGATCACCGAGATCAGGGTGAGCACGTCCACGAACCGGTCCATGGTCAGCCACCCCGCCAGGGCCAGCGCGGTCGCGACCGCCGCCACCACCACCGCCCCGACGACGATGAGCAGGACCGCCCGGCGCATGGGCCCGGGGGCCAGCGCGTATTCGGCGGTGTGCTTTCGCCCGGCCAGGTGACGGCGGCCCGCCACGTACTGGATGAGGCCCAGCGTCATACCGAAGGCGGCGGCCGAGAAGCCCCAGTGCCAGCTCGCGTGGTCACCGAGCCAGCCGGTGATCAGCGGACCGAGGAACGCGCCGATGTTGATGCCCATGTAATAGAGGGCGAAGCCCGCGTCCCGCCGTTCGTCGTCCGTGCGGTAGAGCTTGCCGACCATCGTCGCCACATTGGGCTTCAGCAGCCCCGTACCCGCACTGATCAGACCGAGGCCGACCCACGTCATCGCGTCGGTGGGCACCGCCATGGCGTAATGCCCGCAGGCGATCAGGATGCCGCCGTACAACACCGCCCGGTACGAGCCCAGGATGCGGTCGGCCAGCCAGCCGCCCGCCACCGACACCAGATAGACGAGGGTGCCGTACGCGGCCGAGACGGAGGCGGCGGTCCCGGCCTCCATGCCCATGCCGCCGTTGGCGACCGTGTCCGCGAAGTAGAGGACCAGGATCGCCTGCATGCCGAGGAACGAGAACCGCTCCCAGACCTCCAGGCCGGACAGGGTCATCAGACCCCGCGGCTGGCCGAAGAAGGCGTGGTCGTCGGCCGGGGGCGGCTGCGACGGTTCGGTGTCTGCTGCTGCGTGGGACAAAGCGGCAACTCCTGATCGTATGAGCTGATCCCGAACATACCGGCGGCGGCGGGAAGGCGCCCACGGTGATCCAAAGGGGACCGGATACGCTGACTTGAGTGGTGACAACGACACATCGACATTCCGTGTGATCGTCAGCAGACAGGAGATCCCCTCGTGACCGTCGTCGGGCCGTTCGGACTGAGCGTGCGGGACCAGGCTCTTGAAGCCGGTGTCCAGGCCGGTTTGGCTGCTGTCGAGTCGGGCCTGCTCGATGCCACCAAGAGCGACGTGCCCTTCATCACGGAAGCCGCCCAGCACCTGGTGCGCGCGGGCGGCAAGCGGTTCCGGCCGCTGCTTGCGATGCTCGCCGCCCAGTTCGGCGACGCCGACGCACCGGGCGTGGTGCCCGCGGCCGTCGTGGTCGAGCTGACCCACCTCGCGACGCTGTACCACGACGACGTCATGGACGAGGCCGAGGTGCGGCGCGGCGTGGACAGCGCCAATTCCCGCTGGGGCAACTCGGTCGCCGTACTGACCGGCGACTTCCTCTTCGCGCGCGCCTCGCACATACTGGCCGACCTCGGGCCGGAGGCCGTCCGTATCCAGGCGGAGGCGTTCGAGCGCCTGGTCACCGGTCAGATCCTGGAGACCGCGGGCCCGCGCGACGGCCGCGACCCGGTCGACCACTACCTCGAAGTGATGCGCGGCAAGACCGGCTCCCTGATCGCCGTCGCCTGCCGCTTCGGCGCGCTGATGTCCGGCGCCGACGAGTCCGCGGTGGACATCCTCACCCAGTACGGTGAACGGCTCGGCGTGGCCTTCCAGCTCGCCGACGACGTCCTGGACATCGCGTCGGACTCCCACGAGTCCGGCAAGACCCCCGGCACGGACCTCCTGGAGGGCATCCCGACCCTCCCCGTCCTCCACCTCAGGGCGCAGGCCGCGGCGGGCGGCAAGCCGGACGACCTGGCCCTCGTGGAGCTGCTCGACGGCGACCTCGGCGACCCGGACCGGCTCGCGGAGGCCCTGCGCCTGCTGCGCGCCCACCCGGCGCTCGCCCGGGCCCGGCAGGACACCGTCCGGTACGCCCAGGAGGCGCGGGCCGTGCTGAAGCCGCTGCCCGAGTGCTACGCGAAGCTCGCCCTGGAAGAGATGTGCGACGCGGTGGTCCACCGCGCCGGCTGACGGACGCCGGGGCGCCTGTGAGGGCCCAACCCCTACTGGACGGCGGAGAAACGGCCCTCCGCAGTCATACCGAAGAGGTACGCGAGGTTGCTCCCGGGGGCTGACGCTTCGGGCCGCCCGATTTGGTCAGATGGAGAACAACCACTCCTGACCAAAACGGGTGAGAATGGCGGCACGGAGTGGACCAGTGCATCCCGACGGAAGCCGCCGACCACGGAGGTAGGGCACACATGGCACCGAACGACAGCGCGGAGACCAACGGCACGGCCGCCCGGAGGCCCGCAGGCCGCCGCAAGGCCGCGCGCTACATCGTCCCCGTCGCGGTGGCGGGGGTGGCGGCCGCGACGATCGGCCTGGTCCCGGCGCTCGCCAGCTCGGGCGACCCCGATCTGCCGAAGATCACCGCTCAGGAACTCATCGAGAAGATCGCCGCCTCGGACACCGAGCAGTTCTCCGGCACGGTGAAGATCAGCACGGACCTCGGCATCCCGTCCATGGGCGGCCTGGCCGGCTCCTTCCTGTCCGGCGCGGCCGAGGGCGGCGACGGCACGGACACGTCGAGCGCCGACCCGCAGTCCAAGCTCACCGAGCTGGCCTCCGGCACGCACACCCTCCGGGTGGCCGCCGACGGCCCCGACAAGCAGCGCCTGTCCGTCCTGGACAAGGCGTCCGAGTACAGCCTCATCCACAACGGCGACGAGGTCTGGGCGTACGACAGCGGCTCCAACGCCGTCTACCACGCGGACGGCAAGGGCGCGGGCAAGACGCCCCACGGCAAGGACCAGACCGCCCCCGAGGGCGTCCCGTCCACGCCGAAGGCGCTCGCCCAGGAGGCGCTGAAGGCCGCCGACGGCACCACGTCCGTCACGGTGGACGGCACCGCGCGGATCGCCGGGCGCGACGCGTACCGCCTGGTCCTGAAGCCCGAGCAGAAGGGGTCCACGATCGGCTCGGTCACCATCGCCGTGGACGCGGAGAACGGTGTGCCGCTGAAGTTCACGCTTCAGCCCAGCAGCGGCGGCAAGGCGGTCGTGGACGCCGGTTTCACCTCGGTCGACTTCAGGAAGCCCGCCGCGTCCTCGTTCGCCTTCACCCCGCCCAAGGGCGCGAAGGTCACCGAGGCCGACGACGCCGGGGCCAAGGCCGAGGGCCACGAGAAGGAGGCCCGCGAGGCCGCCGAGAAGGCGCGGGGCGACCTGGGCATGTTCGAGGGCGAGGGCGCGCCGAAGGTCATCGGCAAGGGCTGGAACAGCATCGCCGAGTTCAAGACCCCCGGCGGCGCGGCCCTGCCGTCCGGTGCGTCGAAGGACCTCCCGGCGGAGGCCGGGCAGTTCCTGGACGCGCTCGGCGACAAGGTCAGCGGGAAGTTCGGCTCGGGCACGGTCTTCAAGACCCGCCTGATCAACGCGCTGATGACGGACGACGGCCGCGTCTACGTGGGCGCGGTCACCAAGGACGCGCTGGTCGCCGCCGCGAACGCGGGCTGACGCCCAGGTGCCCCGCCCGCCCCGCCGTGTACTTCGCGGCGGGGCGGGCGCGAGCGTACGACCCAGTGGGGAGCACACCATGGCAGTGCCCGTCATCGAGACGCGCGGGCTGACCAAGCGCTACCGGGGCGGTCAGCTCGCCGTGGACGGCCTGGACCTCACCGTCCCCGGCGGCAGCGTCTTCGGCTTCCTCGGGCCCAACGGCTCCGGCAAGACCACCACCATCCGCATGCTCATGGGCCTCATCGCCCCGACCTCCGGCACCGCGAGCGTCCTCGGCCGCCCCATGCCGGACGCGTCGCGCACCGTGCTCCCCGAGGTCGGCGCGCTGATCGAGGGGCCCGCGCTGTACGGGTTCCTGAGCGGCCGGGACAACCTCCTGCGGTTCGACCGGGCCGACCCCACCGCCGACCCGCGCACCCGCACCGCCCGGGTCGGCGAGGCGCTGGACCGGGTCGGGCTCGCCCCGGCGGCCGGGAAGAAGGCGCGGGCGTACTCACTGGGCATGAAACAGCGCCTCGGCCTCGCCGCCGCCCTGCTCAGGCCGCGCCGCCTCCTCGTCCTGGACGAGCCGACCAACGGCCTGGACCCGCAGGGCATGCGCGAGATCCGCGCCCTGGTCCGGGAGCTGGCGGCGGACGGCACCACGGTCTTCCTGTCCTCCCATCTCCTGGACGAGATCGAGCAGGTCTGCACGCACGCCGCGGTGATGGCCCGGGGCCGCCTCCTCACCCAGGGCCCGGTCGCGGGCCTGGCCACGGGCGGCCGCCTGGCGGTCACCACCCCGGACCCGGCGGACGCGGCGCGCGTCCTCAAGGAGCAGGGCGTCACGGGCATCACGGTGGACGGCGACCGGGTCCGCGCCGACGCCCCGCCGGGCACGGCGGACCCGGCCGATCTCAACGCGGCGCTGGTGCGGGCGGGCGTCCGGGTGCGCGCGTTCGGCGTGGAACGGGCGTCGTTGGAGGACGCGTTCGTGGCCCTGACGGGAGAGGGATTCGATGTCGCAGGCTGAGGGGGCGGCCGGGGCCGCCGGGGAGCCGGCCGCGGAGGCCGCTCGCGAAGGGGCCGTCCGTCCGGGAGCCGAGGGGCCCGTCCGCGCGGACGCCGCCCGCAGCCCTCTCCGGACCTTCGGCATCCTCCGCTCCGAACTGTTCACCACCCTGCGCCGCTGGCGCACCCTCGCCCTGCTCGGTGTGCTGGCCGCCGTCCCCGTCCTGATCGGGATCGCCGTGCGCGTCGAGACGGCCGACGGCTCCTCGGCCGGGCCCGGCGGCGGCGGTGCCGGTCCCGCGTTCCTGTCCCAGGTGACCAACAACGGGCTCTTCCTGGTCTTCGCCGCCCTCGCCGCGACGCTCCCGGTCTTCCTGCCCATGGCCGTCGGCGTGATCGCGGGCGACGCGGTGGCGGGCGAGGCGAGTGCGGGCACCCTGCGCTACCTGCTGGTCGCCCCGGCCGGCCGGGCCCGGCTGCTGCTCGCCAAGTACGCCGCCACGCTCGGCTTCTGCCTGGTCGCGACGCTCGTCGTGGCCGCGTCCGCCCTGGCCGTGGGCGCGCTGCTGTTCCCGGTGGGCGACGTCACGACGATCTCGGGGACGACGATCGGCTTCGGCGAGGGCCTGGTACGGGCGGGGGTCGTCGCGGTGTTCGTGGCGGCGTCCCTGACCGGCTTCGCGGCGCTCGGGCTGTTCGTCTCGACCCTCACGAACAGCGGCATCGCGGCGATGGCGGCGACGGTCGGGGTGCTGATCACCGTCCAGATCGTGGACACCATCCCCCAGCTGAGCGGGGTCCACCCCTACCTCTTCCCGCACTACTGGCTGTCCTTCGCGGACCTGCTGCGCGAGCCCGTCTACTGGGACGAGGTGGTCGAGAACCTGGAGCTCCAGGCGCTGTACGTGGCGGTGTTCGGCTCTGCGGCCTGGGCCCGGTTCACGACGAAGGACATCACCGCCTGACCGGGAGTCGCGCCCGTACCGTCGGCCGGCGAGCCGTCCCCCGATCGGCTCGTCGCGGCACGAACGGCACGAACGGCGCGGAAACAGTGGGAACGAGCCGACACGGTACGTTCCGTTTCCGCGAGAGCATTGTTCGACTTGTAGCGACTCACTGTCAATAACGTTTGGCTCAAACAGACCTATGCTCACCGAATGAACACATCGCCGAGTTCACTGCGCAGGAGCGAGAGCTCACGCAGGGCGACCCTGCAAGCCGCCCTCGACCTCTGTACGGAGAGGGGCTACGGGCGGGTCACGGTCGAGGCGATCGCGGCGCGGGCGGGCGTGAGCAAGAAGACGATCTACCGCTGGTGGCCGTCGAAGAGCGCGGTGCTGCTGGAAGCCTTTACGGAGATGCTGGTGTCGGCGACCCCGTTCGTGGACACGGGCGACATCGCGAAGGACCTGCGCACCCACCTCACGGGCGCGGTGAACGTCCTCGCCGTACCCCCCTTCGGCCCGGCCTACGCGGGCATCCTCTCGGAGCTCCACCACGACGACCAACTGGCCGAAACGGTTCGCACGCAGCTCATCGACCCCCGCTTCCAGGAGGCGGTCGGCCGCCTGCGCAGTGCCCAGGACCGGGGCCAGATCCCGCCGGACGCGGACCTCGACCTCGCGGTGGAGATGCTGTACGGCCCGCTGTACTACCGCCACGTGCTCCGCAAGCCGATGCAGGACGCGGAGGACGTGGGGAAGCTGGTGGACCACGTGCTGCGGGCGCTGGGGGCGACGGTCTAGGACCTGTCCGACACTTCCCGCCCTCCGGGCGACGACGGGAATCGTCGGACACGCCCTAGCCTGCGAGCGCTTCGCCGAGCGGCCAGAAGGCGAGCCCCAGGCCCAGGGCGAGCACGCCCGCCAGCATGGGGCCCACGACGGCCCCGACGACCACGTACAGGATCGCGGGCTGAGGGGCGTACAGCTCGTCGGGGCGGCTCGGGTCGTAACGCACCTCGATCCTGCGCGGGTCGCGGCTCACAGTCCTTCCGCTCCCGACGTAGAAGCGCTCCCGGCCCTCCGTGTCGATGAACCGCCAGGTCTCCTTGTTCGCGCTGTTGCGGCCCGCGAAGTCCGCCGCGGCCGTGATGCCGTGACGCCGGGTGGACCGGTGGTCGCGCGCGATGCCGGCGCCCAGCTGCGCAAAGCGGCCCACGCCCAGCAGGAGGGGCACCCCGAAGACCGGCATCAGCCACCGGCCGGGCGCTCCCGTCGCCGCGGCGTGCACCACGAGAGCGGCCCAGACGACCACCACGCACACGGCCGCCACGACCGCCCCGGTGCGCCGGGCCAGGAACAGGCGCCAGGCCGGGGCCTCGGACGCCTCCTCGGTCACCAGCTCCATGCCGTCGCGAGGGGCGCGCCCCTCCGGCAGCGCGGAGGTCACCGCCGAGACGAAGGCCGCCACGGCGGCCGGTGAGGACCGGGACACCACGAAGACGGCGGGAGCGCCGCCGGCGCTGGTCAGCTCGATCTCGGCCGTGTCGCCGCCGGCGCCCGCCGCTCGCACCTCCCGGATCGCACGCACCGGAATGCGCCGGTGGACGCCGTCCTGCTCCAGCAGGACCGACCGGTCTTCGAAATGGGCCGTGACGCCACGGCCGCGCAGGATCAGAGGGGAGACCATGCCGGTATGACCGCGCACGGGGCCGGAGGGTTGCCCCAGCGGCATGGGGCCGACCGGCACCTCAGCCGAAGAGCCGTTCGAGGACGACCGCTATGCCGTCGTCCTCGTTGGACAGGGTCACCTCGTCGGCCGCCGCGCGCAGCTCCGGGTGGGCGTTGCCCATGGCGACGCCGTAGCCGCAGCTGCGGAACATCGGCAGGTCGTTGGGCATGTCCCCGAAGGCGATCGCCGTGCCCGGGTCAACGCCCAGCTCCTCGGCGGCGAGCGCGATCCCGGCGCCCTTGTCGATGCCGTACGGCTGGAGCTCGACGGTCCCCGGGCCGGAGTGCGTCACCGTGGCGAGGTCCCCGACGACCGCGCGGGCCTCGGCGGTCAGCTCCTCGTCGCTCAGCTCGGGGTGCCGGATGAGCACCTTGATCACGGGCTCGGCCCACAGCTCGTCCCGGTGCCGGGTCCGCTGCGCGGGCAGCGTGGCGTGCGGCAGCCGGTAGCCGGGCTCGATGAGCGTGCGCCCCTCGGCCCCGTCCTGGTCGACGGCGGCGAAGACCTGGCCCACCTGGGCCTCGATCTTCCCGAGCGCGGTGCCGGCCGCCTCCCGGTCCAGCGTGACGGCCCGCACGGTGCGCCGGGCCCCGGCGTCGTAGACCTGCGTGCCCTGCCCGCAGACTGCCAGACCCTCGTACCCGAGCCCGTCCAGCAGCTCCCGCACGCCGGGCACGGGGCGCCCGGTGACGACCAGGTGGCGGGCGCCTGCCGCGCGGGCCAGGGCGAGCGAGGCGCGGGTGCGGTGGCTGACGGTGTCGTCGCCGCGCAGCAGGGTGCCGTCCAGGTCGGTGGCGACGAGGGCATATGCGGGTGGGGTGGGCATGCGGCAAGCGTAGGTGCTGGTCATCCGGAGCCCGGCCGGAGTTGTGGCGGGGCGGGGGCGTGAGGTAAGGCGGGGCCGCCCTACCAGGGCGGGCGGGTGTCGCGGAGTGCTTCCGGGGTCTGCTCGGGCAGGGGCATGTCCTCGTCCGTGCGCAGCAGCATGCCCGGGTCGGGTTCGAAGTCCTCGGTGGGCGGTGCCGGCTGGTGGAAGCGCTCGGTGCGGGCAAGGGCGACCTCCACCAGTCGGCCCTCCTGGAACATCCACAGCCCGAAGCAGTCGTCGTCCTGATCGCGGAGCAGGACCTGCACCGTGAGCGGATACGGCCACGGCAGCGACTCAAGGTGCCTGAGCAGACCCTTTCGGGCATGCATCTTCTCGAACTCCAGGGCCCATCCGAACCCGTAGCCCCACTGCCCCGTTATCGGGACGAAGCGGCCCCGCCATGTTCGTTCCGGATCGTCCCGGGTCAGTGGTTCCATGACGTCGTCCGCCCAGCGGGCGAGCACGATGACCTCGGCGTCTCTGCTCATGCGGGAGTATCACCGCATCCGCCTGTTCCACCGCAACGGAATTCCCCGACCTGCCGTCGCGGGAGGAACTTTCAGGGGGCGGTGAGGACGACCTTGCCCCGGTTGAGCCGGTCCCCGATCGCCGCGTGGGCGGCGGGGCGCCGCCGCCCGGAGGACTGCACGGCGGCGGGCGACCGCGCCACGCGGAACTGCTGGCCCCGCTGAGCCCCGACGAGCGGGTCCGGTTCCTGGACATGCTCCGCCGGATCGGCGGGGCCGGGCTCGGCTAGAGCGTGTCTCTTTGATGGGCTGGTCAGTTGATCGGATGTGTCTGTCCGATTGGTGATCACCGATGCGATGTGGGACCGGATCGAACCGTTGATGCCGGCCGATCCGGCCCGTGGGCGCCGGTGGGCTGACCACCGCAGGACCCTTGAGGCCATTGCGTGGAAGTACCGCACCTGCTCGCCCTGGCGGGACCTCCCCAGCGAGCTCGGGTCTTTTCAGACGGCTCACAAGCGCTTGATCAGGTGGGCCGTGGACGGCACGTGGGAACGCATCTTCGCGGCATTACTTGCTGCGGCGGATGAGGGTGACGATGTGGACTGGACAGTTTCCGTGGACTCCACTGTCTGCCGGGCTCACCAGCATTCGGCCGGAGCCAGGAAAAGGGGGCGCTCGGCCGGTCGGAGCCGGAGGATCACGCGCTCGGTCGCTCCCGTGGCGGGCTGAGCACGAAGGTCCACTTGGCCAGTGACAGCCGGGCCCGCCCTCTGGGTATCCACGTCACCGCCGGTCAGGCTGGTGACGCGCCGGCCTTCGAGGCGGTCATGGCCAGGATTCGGATCTCGCGCAGCGGACCCGGGAGGCCAAGAACCCGCCCGACAACCCTCCTGGCGGATCGCGCCTATTCGTCCCGCGCGATCCGTGGACACCTTCGTCGCCGAGGCATCCGGGCTGTCATCCCGCAGCCCGCGGACCAGATCGGTCACCGCCTGCGGCGAGGCCGTGCCGGAGGCCGCCCACCCAGCTTCGACGTCGCGAAATACAAAGAGCGCAATGCCGTTGAGCGGTGCATCGCCCGACTCAAGCAGTGGCGCGGCCTGGCCCTGCGGACGGACAAACTCGCCATCGCCTACCAGGCCGCACTCCACGTCGCGTCCATTCTGATCTGGGCGCGGCAGTGACATGACCGTGGAAGCTACCAGCCCAGGCTTGAGACGAAGCCCGAGAAAGTGGACGCTACGACCCGCCACTGGCACAGAAGGGGGTCCGTCCAGAAGTCACTGCCGACGATGCGGGGATCTGAGGGGTCAGTCCGGTAGTCGAGAGCCAAGGCGCCGTCATCACCGGGGTTGCGAGTGGTGGCGATCAGCACTGCCTGGTCGACGTCAAGCCAAGGAAGTTCGAGCGGGGCGACGCTCCTGCTTCCGCGTGCCTGGCGAAAGAAGGCGGAGTGCGGATCATCGGCGAACATGTCCATCGATTGGGACGCGTACACCATCTGCTCGGGGTTCGACACGAAGCCAAGTGGGTCCTTGAACCACGGAATGGCCTTCGCCAGCACCGCATCGCCCGGATGACGCCAGAGGTCGCGATCGATGAGCGACGTCAGCAAGGCGGGCAGAGCAAGTCCACGGACTATCGAAGGCTCCATGGGGCACAGCTTCGCACGGCGGACAACACCAAGGAGACATGCTCTAGCTCACTGGGTGGTGGCATCCGACGGTTCGTACCAGAGGCTCACCATCGGGGAGCGCGTGGTCCAGCCCAGCGAGGAGTAGAGCGCCCGGCCCTCGGGCGTGCCGACCAGGAGGCCGGTCTTCGCGCCGGCTTCGTACGCGGTGCTCTGCAGTGTGCGCATCACCAGGCCGCCGAGGCCCTTGCGCCGGTGCTCGGCGGCGGTCTCGACCTGATCGACCACGGCGTGGGTGCCCGCCTGCGCGATCTGTCCACGGGCGGCGAAGTGCCCGGCCTGTGTGCGGACCAGCACGCGGCTGACACCGCCCCGGGTCCAGCTGGTGAGCGTGTAGCCGTCCGGTGCCTCCTGGGGTTCCGGCGCCAGGTGGCGGGTCATCAGGAACCCGGGAAGGTCGCGCCGCCACTCCGGCCCGACCCAGGGCAGAACCGCCTGGTCCTCGGCGAACAGCTTCAGCCATGTCCCGGGTGCGCTCGTTCCGGCGACGATCTTGCGTACGTCGGCCTCGCAGGGCTCCGGCAGCACGTGCCGGGCGACGTGACGGGGCTGCCCGACGTCGATCGTCCACCCCCACGGTTCTTCGACCGGGTCCGAGCTGCCGCGGGACACGACCCAGCCGTCGATCCACATCCGCACGAGTTCGCTGGTCCCGTTGTCCGGCATGGCCGCCCGCCCCCTGAGCTGTAATAGGTGATAGTGCTGACTGAACCTTACGCAATTGGTGCGTGACTCGCCAGGGGAGGAGTCGCCCCAGCTGGGCGGCCCGCGGGTCGGAGTTCAGGGCGGACCTCGGGCCGGGCCGAAGAATCCGTCGCGCTTGAGTCCCGCGACGAGGGCGGTGAGAGCCTCGGCTCGGAGGGGGGAGGACGGGCCCGTCCGGGACTTCTGAGTCGCGGACGGGGACGGTGCCGTGGTGGTGGCGACCTGGACGCAGGCGCCGCCGTTGGGGGTCAGACGGTGTGGAACCCGCTGCCCTTGACGCCTGCGACGAAGGCGGCGTACGCGTCGGCGCGGAGCCCGAGGGCGGGGCCGGTGGGGTTCTTGGAGTCGCGGACGGGGACGGTGCCGGTGGAGGCGGCGAGGTTGGTGGCGACCTGGACGCACTGGCCGCCGTTCTCGCTGTACGAGGACGTGTACCAAAGAGGGGATTCGGTCGTCACGGAGTGCCCTTTCGTAACTTGCTGATCATGGCTACGGATGCCGCGCGTTGCAGCGATTCGGCCTGAAGTTGATGGTAGTCCGCCAGGATGGGCACGACGGAGCCGTTATCGCGCTCAAGATGGCCTCGATTCGCTGACTCCGCATACGAGATGAGCGATCGGTCCGGCATCGTGAGCACGGTTACCGGGAGCGTCATCGGACGGCGAACACCAATGCTGAACGGTGCGACCTGGAGAACGGTGTTCGGCAGCTCGGAGAACTCGATCAGGCGTTGGAACTGGGCCTCCATGAGGGCGCTGCTTCCGATCGGCCGGAGCAGGCAGCTCTCGTCGAGCACCACGAAGATCAGTGGTGGCGGTGTTCGCTCAAGGGTGGCCTGACGCTGCGCGATCAGCGAAATTCGTTCGTCCGCATGCTCGCGCGTTGCGACGCCTCGCTTCACCGTGCTGTCACCGAGGGCGGACGCGTACTCGTGCGTCTGCAGCAGCCCAGGTATGACGCCGACTTCGTAGAGCCGGATCTCCACCGCGCGCGCCTCGTGGTCGACGTACTCCGGGAACCCTTCGAGCAGCGATCGGCGCTGCGCGGAGCGGCATGCCCGCCTGAGCTGATCGCCGGTTCCCAGGCCCCTGTCAGAACTTGCCGCAAACCGTTGAGTTGGCGCCCTTCGACCAGTTTCTACGGCCGAGATGTGCGCACCCGAGCAGCCCACCCGGACGCCGAGTTCGTCCTGGGTCCACCCTCGCTCCTCTCGTAACCTGCGAAGCAGTGCACCAAAGGCCGCGCGAGGGGACTGCTCGGGATCGAGTTCCTTCCGGTTCACCATCGGCCGTCCAACTTGTCTGCCAGTTTCCGTAAGTTGATGACATGCCGACTCTAGGCCACGCTGAGCCCGCTTGGTAGTGGAACGGCTACGGAGAGGTACGGCTATGCCTGCAGAGGAACAGCTCCCCGCCCTCGGAGAGATCGTCGTGGACGTCGGGCGGTGGGATCAGCCGCTGGTGGGGGAGTTCCGAGGGGTCGCCGGCCCCTACTGGACGCTCCGGTCGCCGAAGGGCGGCACGGAGTGGGAGGTGCGGCCCGAGCACACCCGGGACGCGACCCCCGCCGAACGGCTCGCGGCGCGGACCGCGCGGGAGAACGCCCGGAGCCGGGGCGAGGTCGCGTGAGCGCCCCGGAGGAGCCCGAACCGTGCCGCACGTGCCAGGAGTTCGACCTCGAAGAGGCCGTCGCGCGAGCGGAACGGGACGGGAGCCGGGAGACGGACTGCCGGGTGCTGCGTAGGCGACACGCGGCGGCGGCTCACGACGGCGACCCGGCGTGAGCCGCCCCGCGTGAGCCGGCCCACGCTCAGCCCCAGGTCTTGCCGGCGGGCTCCTTGATCGTGCGGTTGATGCGGTTGAAGAAGTTGGTCATGGCGATCTCCAGGTTGAGGGCGCCGATCTCCTCCTCGGTGAAGTGGGCGTTGGCCTCGTCCCAGATCTCGTCGGTGACGCCGGGCGCACCGTCCTGGAGCCGGGTGGCGCCCTCGGCGAGGGCGAGGGCCGCGCGCTCGGCGTCGGTGAAGAAGGGGGCCTCGCGCCAGGTCGCGACGTTGTGCAGTCGCTCGTCGGTGTCGCCGGCCTTCTTCCCGGCGGCCACGGCGGCGTAGACGCACGCCGAGCAGCCGTTGATCTGGCTGACGCGCAGATGGACGAGGGCGAGCAGCTGAGGGTCGACGCCGCCGGCGGCGATGGCCTTGTGGAGGTGCCGGACGGCGGTCCACAGGTCGGGGTTGGCGGCGTTCTTGTCCTTCAGGCGGTTTTCCATGATGGGGGAATGCTCCTTCGTGGGGTTACCTTGCGGCGCTGGTGTGCGTCACCCCTATGACGGAGCCGCTGCCACGGAGGTAACAAGATGACGCTCGCCGACGCTTTCGAGTCCCACCGCGACCGGCTGAGGGCGGTCGCGTACCGCATGCTCGGGTCGCACGCGGACGCGGAGGACGTGGTGCAGGAGGCCTGGCTGCGGCTGTCGCGCCAGGAGCCGGGCACGATCGACAACCTGGGCGGCTGGCTGACGACGGTGGTCGGGCGCATCAGCCTCGACGTGCTGCGGTCCGGCCGGACGCGCCCGGAGGTCTCGTACGACGACGGGCCGGAGTTCACCGTGACACTGGACGACGCCCCCGCGCCGGAGGACCTGGCGACGATCGGCGACTCCGTGGGCCTCGCGCTGCTCACGGTGCTGGACTCGCTGCGGCCGGACGAACGCCTCGCCTTCGTGCTGCACGACGTGTTCGCGGTGCCGTTCGCGGAGGTGGGCCCGATCCTGGGCAAGTCGGCCGACGCGACGAAGATGCTGGCGAGCCGGGCGCGGCGGAAGGTCCAGGGGGCGCAGCGGCCGGCGAGCGCGGACCGGCGGCAGCGCGAGGTGGTCCAGGCGTTCCTGGCGGCGGCCCGGGACGGCCACTTCGAGCGGTTGCTGGAGGTCCTGCACCCCGAGGTGAAGCTGACCGCGCACACCCCGGAGGGCACGTTCGTCACCCTCGGCGCCACGGAGGTGGCCACCCGGGCCCGCGTGGCCGCCGCGGCGGCCCACGGCCTCCCGGCCACCGCCAACGGCCTCCCGGCCATCATCTCCTGGACCCCGGAGGGCACCCCCCTCTCCCTCCTCACCTTCACGGTCACCGGCGACCGCATCACGGAGATCACGGCGCGGGTGGACCCGGCGGAACTGGCGCGGATGGACTTGCCTGGGCGGGCGTGACGGGCTGCGGAGGAGCCACGGAGTGGCTGAACACGGGTCCTGAAAGGACGAGCCGGACGGTGACGCACAGCGCGCCCGGGTACTGCCGGCTCGGCTGCCTGGTGGTCACCGCCGGCGACCGGGGCATGCGCCTGCGCGCGGCAGAACACCGGACGGCCTGAGCGCTCCGGCAGCCCGCCGCCCCGTCCCGGCGTCCCATCCGCCGGGCCCGTGCCTGAGCCTCGTACGGCCGAGTCACCGCAGGTCAGCGCAGCTTCTTCGACGTCCCACGGCCGTCCCGGACCGGCGCGCCGGGACGGCCGTAGGGCTTTCGGGACGGTGGACGGTGGAGGGACGGCGGCGGCCCTTCCTAGGTTCATCGGTGCCGGCCCCGACCGGGGCACCGCACACCTCTGGAGACTCACATGCTCACGCTGCCCAAGGCCGCCCGCGCAGCCGCCGTCACCGTCGCCGCCCTGTCAGCCGTCGCCCTGGCCGGACCGGCCCAGGCGGTCACAACCGCCCCTTACGTCGCGTACGGCGACACCGGAACCGCCGTCAAGTGCGTCCAGATCGCCGTCAACGTGGCCGACGAGGTGCACGTGGGCATCACGGTCGACGGCATCTGGGGAGCGCGTACCGAGGAGCGTGTGCGGGCGTTCCAGCGGGACCACCGCTGGGCGTTCGGTGAGGTCGGCCAGGAGATTCCGCTCGACGTGGACGGCGTCGTCGGTCCGAACACCGGCGACGTGATGCTGGACTTCATCGAGGCGTACGCCCCCGGCTGGGGAAACACCTGCTACTACGCCCTGCCCACCTCCTGAACATCCACCCCTCAGCAGAAGGCGAACCCCGCATGACCGCGCTCGACCGACCCCAGCCCTACCCGCGCCGCAGGGCCGTACTCACCGGAACACTCGCGCTGGGCGCCGCCGCCCTGCTGCCGCTCGCGACGCCGGGGCGGGCGCGCGCCGCGACCGGCCCCGTGATCTCCGACTGCGCGGCCTGGGGCGCCCGCCAGCCGAGCAGCCCCGTGAAGATCCTGGCCACCCCGCCCCAGAAGATCATCGTCCACCACACCGACACCTCCAACAGCACGGACTACTCGCAGGCCCAGGCGTTCTCGCTGGCCCGGATCATGCAGAACGACCAGATGGACGAGCGGGGGTGGATCGACACCGGGCAGCACTTCACCATCAGCCGGGGCGCGATCGTGATGGAGGGCCGGCACGGCAGCCTCGCCGCGCTCCAGGGCGGGACGCGGCAGGTGGAGTCGGCGCACTGCACCGGGCAGAACACCGTGGCCATCGGCATCGAGAACGAGGGCACGTACATGACGGTCGACCCTCGCGGCGAGCAGTACGCCCGCCTGGTCGAGCTGTGCACGCACATCTGCCGTCAGTACGGTCTTCCCGCGTACCAGATCTACGGGCACCGAGACTTCAACAGCACCGACTGCCCCGGCGACCGCCTCTACGCGATGCTGCCGCAGCTGCGCCAGGACGTGGCGGCCCGCATCGGCGGCGACCCGGCCCCGGCCGTGTGGCCCGTGCTCTCCACCGGGACCACCGGCGAACGCGTCCGTACGCTCCAGCTCCTGCTGAACGGGCGGGGCGCCGCGCTCACGGCGGACGGTGACTACGGACCCGCCACCCAGGCCGCGGTGCTCGCCTTCCAGAAGGCCGAGAACGCGACCACGGACGGCGTCGCGGGGCTCCAGACCTGGAACCAGCTGGCCGCGCCCGTCCGGCAGGGTGACAACGGCGTGGCGGTGGAGGCCGTGCAGCGCCAGCTGGCGGCGCACGGCATCGCGACGGACGTCGACGGCGCCTTCGGCCCCGGGACCGCGGCGAGCGTGGGCCGGTTCCAGACGACCCGGTCACTGCCCGCCGACGGGGTCGTGGACGCCCGTACGTGGAGCCGGCTCGTCGCGTAGTCCCGTCATCCCGCACCTCATCCCACAGGAGAAACGTTCATGAGACGCGCAATGTCCGTCCTCACCGCGGTGTTCGCCGCACTCCTCGCCACCCTGCTCGTGGTGCCGGCCGCCCAGGCCGCCGGCTGGCCGGTCGTCGACAGCGGGGACAAGGGCGCCGATGTCACCACGGTGCAGCACCTGCTGACCGCGCGTGGCTTCAGCACCACCGCCGACGGGGACTTCGGCCCCGGCACCGTGAGCAGCGTCCGCGGCTTCCAGAGCGCCAACGGCCTGTCCGCCGACGGCGCGGTCGGCCCCGCCACCTGGCCCAAGCTCGTCGTGACCGTCAGCAACGGCAGCAACGGCTCGGCCGTCAAGGCCCTTCAGGTCCAGCTCAACAAGTACGGCGCCGGGCTCGCGGTCGACGGAGCCTTCGGCTCAGGCACCGAGGCGAAGGTGCGCTCGTTCCAGCAGTCCAAGGGCCTGAGCCCGGTCGACGGCATCGTCGGCCCGGCCACCTGGGAGGCGCTGCTGTCCGGCTCCGGGGGGTCCACCGGCGGCGCCGGCGGCACCCTGACGCACGCCCAGGCCGCCGCCCAGTTCAACGCGGCCGGCATCGGCTGGGTCTCGTCCGGCAACTGCTCGGACCGCACCAACAGCAGCTGCACCTCGTTCGACGGGCTGCGCGCCGCAACGGCCGACGGGGCCGTCTCGCTGAAGCAGGCGGTGGGCGGCTGCACGCTCACCATCACCGGCGGCACCGAGACCGGGCACGCGTCCGGCACGTACAGCCACGCCAACGGCTACAAGCTGGACTTCCAGCGGGTGAGCTGCCTGACCAGCCACATCACCGGCAACTTCACCCACACCGGCACCCGCGGCGACGGCGCCGCGCTCTACACCGCCCCGTCCGGCAACGTTTACGCGGACGAGGGCAGCCACTGGGACGTGACGTTCCTCAACTAGGGGGACCAGAAGGGAGGGGTGCCGGGATCCGGCACCCCTCTTCCGCGTCTACTGCACGGTCTACTGCACGCAGAATTCGTTGCCCTCAGGATCCGTGAGCACCGTCCACCGGCCCCCCGGCTCCTCCACCTCGCGCTCGACCTTCGCGCCCAGTCCGACCACCCGCGCCACCTCGGCCTCGCGGCGCTCCGGGCCCGCGTGCAGGTCGAGGTGGAGGCGGTTCTTCACCGTCTTCGGTTCGGGGACACGCTGGAAGAGCAGCCGGCGGCCGTGTCCGGCGCCGCTGTCCTCGTCGTACGGGTCGTCCGGGTGCCGGACCGCCGCGAGGTCGAGCCAGGCGCGGCGGCCGTGCGCGGTGGTGGTGAGGGCTGCAGGGACGGCGCCGATGCCCAGGAGGCGTTCGATCAGGGGGCTGTTGTCCTCGATCTCGTAACCGAGGGCCTGGGCCCAGAAGCCGGCCTGCGCGTGCGGGTCGGCGGCGTCGATGACGACTTTCCACTCAAGGGTCATGACCGGCATTCTGTCCCGGAGCCGGGGCTTTTGCCGGGTGAGACCTCGATCCGCTCCGCACCCGCCGGTGCGGCCGTCGCCGTCGCGGCGAGCCGGGCCGCCTGTGCCTGGGCCCGGTTGCGGCGCGCGGTCCGCAGCGCGTCCCAGGTGAGGACGATCAGCGCCGCCCACACCAGGCCGAACCCGGCCCACCGCTCCGGCGGCATCTCCTCGTGGAAGTAGGCGACGCCCAGGAGGAACTGGGCGATCGGGGTCATGTACTGGAGCAGCCCGATGGTCGAGAGCGGGATGCGGATCGCGGCGGCCCCGAACAGGATCAGCGGCACCGCCGTGACGACACCGGTCGAGGCGAGGAGCGCGGTGTGCCCGGCGCCCTCGGAGGTCAGGGTCGAGGTGCCCTGGGCGCCCAGCCAGATCAGATAGCCGAGCGCGGGCAGGAAGAGCACGGCGGTCTCGACGGTGAGCGATTCCAGGCCGCCCATGTCGACCTTCTTCTTGACCAGGCCGTACGTCGCGAAGGAGAACGCCAGGATCAGCGAGATCCACGGCGGCTTCCCGTAACCGATGGCCAGCACGAGCACGGCCACGGCGCCGGTGGCGACCGCCGCCCACTGCGCCGGGCGCAGCCGTTCGCCCAGGAGGAGGACGCCCATGGCGATGGTGACCAGCGGATTGATGAAGTAGCCGAGGGACGCCTCGACCACATGGCCGCTGTTGACGGCCCAGATGTAGAGGCCCCAGTTGACGGTGATCGTGGTCGCCGCGATGCCGAGCAGCCCCAGCTTGCGCGGCTGCCGCAGCAGCGGGCCGATCCAGGACCAGCGGCGCAGGACGAGCAGCAGGACCGCCACCACGCCGAGCGACCACACCATGCGGTGGGCCAGGATCTCGACCGCCCCGGCGGGCTTCAGCAGCGGCCAGTACAGCGGGACGATGCCCCACATCCCGTACGCGGCGAACCCGGAGAGGAGTCCGGCCCGCTGGTCATTCGTCCCCTGCACGGGCCCCTCCTGGTGGGTGGCTGTCGTACGACCGTCAACCACATGAAGGTAGCGCCGCCGGGGCCCGGTGTCATACCCGTATCGTCAGACGGTCATGACACCGGGCGGGGTGCGGGTCAGAGCGCGGCGACCGCGGCGGCGACGGTGTCGGACACCGGAGTCGTCGGGCGGCCGATCAGGCGGGCCAGGTCGCCGCTGGTGCCGGCCAGCTTTCCGCGCCGGACGGCCTGGTCCACGTCGACCAGGATCGCCGCGAAGCCCTCGGGGAGCCCGGCGCCGGTCAGGATCTCCTGGTGGACGGCGGCCGGGACGTCGTTGTGGGCGATCTCCTTGCCGGTGGCCTTCGCGACCTCCGCCGCGTACTCGGCGTAGGACAGGGCGGTGTCCCCGCTCAGCTCGTACGCGCGGTTCAGGTGGCCCTCGCCGGTCAGGACGGCGGAGGCGGCGGCCGCGTAGTCGTCGCGGGAGGCGTAGGCGATGCGGCCGTCGCCCGCGCTGGCGACGACCGCGCCGTGCGCGAGGACCGGGGCCAGGTTCTCGGTCTGGTTCTCCGTGTACCAGCCGTTGCGCAGGAAGGTGTACGGCAGGCCGGAGTCCAGGATCAGCTGCTCGGTCGCCCGGTGCTCGTCGGCCAGCGTGAAGTCGGCGTCGGGCCCGCCGAGTATCCCGGTGTACGCGAGCTGGGCGACGCCCGCCGCCTTGGCCGCGTCGATGACCGCGCCGTGCTGGGCGACGCGGCTGCCGACCTGGTTGCCGGAGATGAGGAGGACCCGGTCGCCGGGGCGGAAGGCGTCCGCGAGGGTCTCGGGGCGGCCGTAGTCGGCGATGCGCAGCTCGACCCCCCGGGCGGCGAGGCCGGCGGCCTTCTCCTTGTCGCGGACCACGGCGGCGACCTGGGCGGCGGGGACGGTGGCCAGCAGGTGGTCCACGACGAGCCGGCCGAGTGCTCCGGTGGCTCCGGTGACGACGATGCTCATGGGGGGTTTCTCCTCGTTCGTTCGCTTCGTTCTCACACCACCTTACGGAATGCGCTAACTAAAAGAAAGTGTCCTTGGTCCCGGACATGCGAGAGCGCGCCGGACCCGCCCGCGAGGGGCAGGTCC